>CANOCD010000184.1 GCA_947564495.1 uncultured Angelakisella sp.
AAAACGCAGTCCAGCCTTTATGGCTTACAAGTTTTTGTAACGCCGCAGGGCGGGAAAAGACCTGCCCAGGCGGCGTGCGGGGAGATTTTGAATAGGCTCTAAGAGGGAGGCGGCGTCATATGGGAAAGCTAAAGGAAAAAACGGTCCCCCAGCTGGAGGCCCTGCTGCGGGAGCTCCAGACCGAGTACAAGGGCTGGCAGGAAAAGGGCCTGCGCCTGGATATGTCCCGGGGCAAGCCCAACACCGACCAGCTGGACCTCTGCCAGGGGATGCTGGACACCGTCAGCAGCAAGCTGGGGGCGGTGTCGGAAAGCGGCGTGGACTGCCGGAACTACGGCCTCCTGGAGGGCATCCCGGAGGTCCGCAAACTCCTGGCCGATATGCTCCAGGTGGACCAGGAGGAGATCATCGTGGGGGGCAACTCCAGCCTGAACATGATGTACGACTGCATGACCCGGGCCCTCCTCTACGGGGTCTACGGCTCGGATAAGCCCTGGTGTAAGGAGCCGGAGATCAAGTTCCTCTGCCCGGTGCCGGGGTACGACCGCCACTTCGCCATCACCCAGCACTTCGGCTTCAAGATGATCAACGTGGATATGACCGCCGAGGGCCCCGACATGGACCAGGTGGAGGAGTATATCAAAGACCCCTCGGTGAAGGGCATCTGGTGCGTCCCCAAATACTCCAACCCCACCGGGGTCACCTACTCCAACCGGGTGGTCCGCCGCTTCGCCCGGCTGGCCCCCGCCGCCCCGGACTTCCGCATCTTCTGGGACAACGCCTACACCATCCACGACCTCTACGACGAGGGGGACACCCTTCTGGACCTCTTCGCCCTCCTCAAAGACCAGGGCAAGGAGGACATGGCCTTCATCTTCGGCTCCACCTCTAAAATTTCCTTCGCCGGGGCAGGGCTGGCGGCGGTGGCGGCCTCCAAGCGGAACATCCGCTTTATGACACGCCAGCTGACCAACCAGACCATCAGCTACGACAAGATCAGCCAGCTGATGCACGTCCGCTTCTTCGGGAACTTCCAGAACATGAAGGCCCACATGAAAAAGCACGCCGCCCTCCTCCGGCCCAAGTTCGAGCTGGTGGAGGACATCCTGGAGGAGGAGCTGGGCTCCCTGGACATCGCCCGGTGGACCAAGCCCCGGGGCGGGTACTTCATCTCCTTCCAGACCACCCCCGGCTGCGCCAAGCGCACCGTAGCCCTCTGCAAGGAGGCCGGGGTGACCCTCACCGCCGCCGGAGCCGCCTTCCCCTACGGCATCGACCCGGAGGACAGCAACATCCGCCTGGCCCCCTCCTACCCCTCCCTGGAGGAGCTGGAGCAGGCCGCCCGGCTCTTCTGCCTGGCTGTGAAGATGGCCACGGTGGAGTATCTGCTGACCACCAGCATTTGACAAGGAGGACAGAATGATCTTAACACAGGATGACATCCAACAGCTGGAGAGCCTCACCGACCAAGGCAGCGGCTACTTTTGGGCCATGGCCCGCTATCTGGACCGCCTTGCCGCCAAGGGGCTCCGGGAGGGCCGCTTCACCGAAAAGGAGGTCCGGGCGGACCGGGAGGTCGCCCTTTGGTACTCCTACGCCTGGAACAACCTGGGCGGCTACCCCTTCTATCGGAAAACTGCCCAGTGGATGCCAGCCTCGGAGCAGAACGCCCGGGGCTGCGGGACCTGGTACTACCGCTACGCCGTGGCCCTCCTCTACTGCGGGGAGCCGGAGCGGTCCCTGGCCTACCACGAAAAGGGCGCCCGGGAGGAACCCGGCTACCCCTGGAACTGGCTCCAGCTGGGCAAGCTCCGGGCCCATTTCGGGGACAAGCCCGGAGCCCTGGCGGCGGTGGAGCGGGGGCTGTCCCTGGTCCCCGGGGATCACGAGTTTCTCACCCTCCGCCGGGAACTGGAGGAGGGCCGCACCCTGTTGGAGATGGAGAACCACTACATCGACCCCCAGTTCGACCAGGTCCTCCAGGACCAGAGCTTCGAGGACGCCGGGGACATCCGGGACGCCCTCCAAAAGCTGTGGGACATCGCTGGCATCCTGCCCGACCCGGAGGGCCTTGCCCGGAACAAGGACCTCCTCCAGCCGGTCTCCTGGGGCCTGGAGGACCCGGAGGGGTTTCTCCGCTGCGCTGTCCGGTCCGGGGAGACAGAGTTTGTCCTCCGCTTCCCCATCAACGAGGCGGCCTTTTCCCGCCTGGACCCCGGCTGGTTCTCTGGACTTCGGAGCTGGATGGACCGGAAGGGCTTCGCCCTCCAGACCACCTGCCGGACCTACCGGCTGGCGGAATATCTGGTGACTCTCACCGGCTGGGCCAAGGGCCTGTTCCTGGACCCGGAGACCGGGGCCCGGTACATCAGCTGCGCCTCCGGTCAGCCCGTCGCCCCGCCCCCCAGCCTTGGATAGACAGCAAAAAGCGCCCGGCCAAAACAGCCGGGCGCTTTTCTTGCGGGTCACCGGTAATAGAGGATCATGTTCATCCGCACCGTTTCTGTGCCGACGCACCGGTAGGAGTGGGGCGTGTCGGCGTCAAAGCGCAGGGAGTCCCCCTCCCGGAGGCGAAAGACCTCTTCCCCGGCGGTGACTTCTGTTTCCCCGGAAAAGACGGTGAGCAGTTCCACCACCCCGCTCATATGGGGCTGGGCCTGTAAAAAGCCCCCTTCCCGGATTTCGATGACACAGCTTTCCAGTTTGGCGTCCTCTTGGAAGGGGATGGCGGGGCGGTTGATATACCGGCCCTCGTCCTCCGCCAAGGGGCTTTGTTCTTCCCGGCGGTAAAGGCGGTGGGTCTTTTGACAAGGGTCCAGCAAGGCGGTAAAAGGCACCTTGTAGCCGTTGGCGATCTTCCACAGCACCGAGATGGTGGGGTTCACCTCCCCCTTTTCCATCTGGACCAGCATACTGCGGGAGACCCCGGTCAGCTTCGCCGCCCCGTCCAGGGTCAGCTTTCTGCTCTCCCGGATCTCCCGGATATTTTTTGCCACCGACTGTTGGATCTCCATAAGGACCTCCTTGACAATATACAAAACTAATAGTACAATATATTATACCGATTCAAACGTTCCATCTTTTGGGAGGTCATGCCTTATGTTCCCCTGGTTTTCATTTCTCTCCTACGCCGTGGTCACCGCCGTCACCCCGGGACCCAACAACCTCATGTCCATGAGCGCCGCCGGGCGCTTGGGGCTAAAGCGTTCCTTCCCCTTCAACCTGGGGATCTGGGCGGGCTTTTCGGTGGTGATGGCGGGCTGCGCCCTCTTCTGCGGCCTGGTTTCCGCCCTCATCCCCAGGGTCGGGACCCCCATGCGGCTGCTGGGCGGGGCCTATCTGCTGTGGCTGGCCTGGCAGACCCTTCGGGGCTCCGCCCCCCTGGACGAAAGGGAGGGGCGGGGGGACTTCCTTTCCGGGCTGCTTTTGCAGTTCGTCAACCCGAAGATCTACCTCTACGGCATCGTCTCCATGGAGACCTACATCCTCCCCTGTTACCAGGGGCGGTGGGGGATGCTGCTCCTTTTCGCCCTGCTCCTGGCCTTCATCGGCTTTCTTTTCACCCTGGTGTGGGCGCTGTTCGGCTCCGCCTTTCGCCTTCTCTTTTCCCGCCACGCCAAAGCCGTCAACGCTGTCATGGCGCTGCTGTTGGTTTTCTGCGCCGTTTCCCTTTTCCGGTAAGCAAAACGCGCCGATGGGTCCTCCCGTCCGGCGCGTTTTTGTTCTTCAGCTTTCCTTCAGGCTCCGCTCCAGCCAGATGCTGGCGATGTTCAGCGCCTGGTAGATGCCCTTTTTCTCCGCCTTTTTGATGATGCGCTTCATGGGGGGCAGGCTCTCGTCGGTGGAGAGGATCTGCACCAGCACCCGGTCGGAGATGGGCACCCCGGCCACCTCGCCGCTGGTGCCTAAAATCTGGAGCATGGCCACATACTTTTCCGCCGGGTGCCCGTAATACACGGTGTTGCCGCTGCGGACCAGGGGCTTCCCCTTGTACAGGGGCATTTTGCTGGCTGCCATAGGACGGGCCTCCTTTCTCTTGGGTCGTGATAGTCAACTGATTTAGTATAGCACACTTTTGGGG
>CANOCD010000185.1 GCA_947564495.1 uncultured Angelakisella sp.
GATTTGTTGATTTTTTACAAGAGCATTGATAAAAGAATGATTGCAATGTCGATTTTATTTTGCGCGCTGATGGAAAGGATCGTGAGGAATATGACCCAGGGACTTTACGAGGACCGGAATCTCACCATGCTGGCGGACTTTTACGAGTTCACCATGGCCAACGGATACCTGGAGAGCGGGGCCGGGGACTGCAACGTGGTCTTTGACCTCTTCTTCCGCCGGGTGCCGGAGGCCGGAGGCTTCGCCATCTGCGCCGGGCTGGAGCAGGTCATCCAGTACCTGCAAAACCTCCGCTTCACCCAGGAGGACCTGGACTACTTCCGGGGGCGGGGGTGCTTCGGGGAGAAATTCCTGGACTACCTGAAGAACTTCCGCTTTACCTGCGACGTCTGGGCGGTGCCGGAGGGCACCCCTGTTTTCCCCAACGAGCCGGTGGTCACGGTGCGGGGACCTCTCCTCCAGGCCCAGCTGGTGGAGACCATGCTGCTGACCACCGTGAACTTCGAGACTTTGATCGCCACCAAGGCCAACCGCATCGTCCGGGCCGCCGGGGACCGGGCGGTGGTGGAGTTCGGCTCCCGCCGGGCCCAGGGCTACGACGCCGCCATCCTGGGGGCCCGGGCCGCCTATATCGCCGGCTGCGCCGGGACGGCCAACACCATCGCCGACCGGGAGTTCGGCATCCCCGCCCTGGGCACCATGGCCCACAGCTGGGTCCAGGTGTTCCCCACCGAGTACGACGCCTTCAAAGCCTACGCCGAGACCTACCCCGACAACTGCACCCTTCTCATCGACACCTACAACGTCCTAAAGTCCGGCATCCCCAACGCCGTCCGGGTCTTTGACGAGGTGGTGGTCCCCCGGGGCTTCCGGCCCAAGGGGGTCCGCATCGACAGCGGGGACCTGGCCTACCTTTCCAAGAAGGCCCGAAAGCTCCTGGACGCCGCCGGGTATTCCGACGTAAAGATCATGGCCAGCAACTCGTTGGATGAATATATCATCCGGGACCTGCTCCTCCAGGGGGCGGAACTGGACATCTTCGGGGTGGGGGAAAACCTCATCACCAGCAAGGCGGAGCCGGTGTTCGGCGGGGTGTACAAACTGGCCGCCGTGGAGCGCCCCGACGGCTCCTGGGAGCCCCGGATCAAGATCAGCGAGACGGTGGAGAAGATCACCACCCCGGGCTTCAAGCGCCTGTGGCGGTTCTACAGCCGGGAAAACGGCAAGGCCCTGGCCGACTACATCGCCCTGCGGGAGGAGCCCCCGGTGGACGACAGCCAGGACATCACCATCTTTGACCCCAACGCCGTCTGGAAGAAAAAGACGGTCTACGACTACACCGCCCGGGAGCTGATGGTCCAGGTCTTTGACCGGGGCCGCCTCTGCTACCAGAGCCCCGCCCTGGAGGAGATCCGGGCCTACTGCAAGGCTCAGCTGGACACCCTCTGGGACGAGAGCCTGCGGTTCGAGTACCCCCACCGCTTCTACGTGGACCTTTCCGACAAGCTGTGGCAGATGAAGCAGGACCTGTTGGAGAAGATGAATGGGTAAAGGATGCACCCACGACTTCGGCATCGTGGAGGACGCCGCCGCCCTGCCCGAGGAGATCGGCTACGAGCCGGAAAAGTACGGCTGCGTCTGGATCGACGACGACTATTTGGAGGACTGGTGGCCCCGGCTGGAATCGATCCCTGCCTTCTTCCACACCCTGGACCGCCCGGAGCGGGGCCTGGCCCGGTACGGCATCACCCTGATCCCCCCGGGGTCCCTGCCCGCCCTGGAGGAGATCGTCCTCTCCGACCGGCGTGTCCAAACCGACGAGCAGCTGGTGGAGCTGTCCCGGGTCATCCGGGAGGCCATCCGGCGGGGAAAGTTTGTCATCCACTTCGGTGTATAGAAAGGAGCATGACCTATGGAAAAGATGTATCACGTTGGCTTTGACGACACCCACGGGGCGAAGTACGCCATCCTGCCCGGGGACCCGGGGCGGGTGGAGAAGATCGCCGCCTTTCTGGAGGAGCCCCGGTTCCTCTGCCAGCACCGGGAGTACACCACCTGGGTCGGCAAGCTGGAGGGGGAGAACGTCCTGGTGATGTCCACCGGCATGGGCGGGCCCTCCACCGCCATCGGGGTGGAGGAGCTGGTCCAGACCGGGGTCCGGACCATGATCCGCATCGGGACCTGCGGGGGGATGGCCACCCAGGTGATGGGGGGCGACCTGGTGGTGGCCAACGCCGCCATCCGGATGGAGGGCACCAGCAAGGAGTACGTTCCCATCGAGTTCCCGGCGGTGTCCAACATCGAGGTGACCAACGCCCTCATTGCGGCGGGGAAGAGCCTGGGGGTCCCCACCCACTGCGGGGTGGTCCAGTGCAAGGACTCCTTCTACGGCCAGCACAGCCCGGAGCGGATGCCCATGGGGGAGGAGCTGATGAGCAAGTGGCGCTCCTGGATCATGGCGGGGTGCCTGGCCTCGGAGATGGAGAGCTCGGCCCTGTTCATCGTCTCGGCGGTGCTGGGGGTCCGGGCGGGGTGCGTCCTCAACGTCTGCTGGAACCAGGAGCGGAAGCGCCAGGGGCTTTCCAACCCCGAATGCCACGACACCACCAACGCCGTCAAGGCCGCCGTGGAGGCGGTGCGGCTGCTGATCCGGGAGGATCACAAAGCCAAATAAAAACGGCCACGCCCTTTCGGGACCCTTGCGGGGCCTCGGAGGGGCGTGGTTTTTTATGGCGCCGGTTGCTTTTACCGCTTTTCTGTGGTAAACTGGGGAAAACAAATTCGACAACAGGGGGAAAGTCTTATGAAGATCCGGGATTTCGGCGTGGAGATCTGGATGAACGCCTACGAAACCAGCTGCACCTACAACCTTGCGGAGACCTGTGTCCAGTCCCTTTCGGTGGGGGAGCTGCTGGACCTCTCCGGGATGGGGCAGAGGACGCTGGAGGAACTGCTGACCACCCGGCTCACCTACGGGGAGATCGAGGGGAGCCAGCGGCTGCGCCGGGCCATCGCCGGGCTGTACGAGAAGCAGCGGCCGGAGGACATCACCATCACCAACGGGGCCATCGGGGCCAACGCCCTGACCATGCTCACCCTGGTGGAGCCGGGGGACCGGGTCATCTCGGTGCTGCCCACCTACCAGCAGCACTACTCCATCCCGGAATCCATCGGGGCGGTGGTGGACATCCTGCCGTTGCGGGAGGAGAACGGGTGGCTGCCCGACCCGGAGGAACTCCGGGGGCTGATCCGGAAGGCCGGGGGGCGGGTGAAGCTCATCAACATCAATAACCCCAACAACCCCACCGGGTCGGTGATGGAGGAGCCCCTGCTGCGCCAGCTGGTGGAGATCGCCCGGGAGGCGGGGGCTTGGCTGCTCTGCGACGAGGTGTACCGGGGGCTCTGCCACCAGGGGGAGCCCTACACCGTGTCGGTGGCGGACCTGTACGAGAAGGGGATCTCCACGGGGAGTATGTCCAAGACCTACTCGCTGGCGGGGCTGCGGCTGGGGTGGATCACGGGGCCCCGGGAGCTTTGGGAGATGCTCAGCCGGCAGAGGGACTACCACGTCATCAGCGTGGGGCGGGTGGACGACCTGCTGGCGGCGGTGGCGCTGGAGAGCAGGGAGGCGATCTCCCGGCGGAACCTGGCCATCTGCCGGGAGGGGGGCCGGCTGCTGGAGGAGTTTGTGACGGGGCAGGAGCATATCAGCTATGTGAAGCCCAAGGGGGGGACGACGGCTTTTCTGAAGTATGATCTGCCTATGGAGAGCGCGGAGCTTTGCCGGAGGCTCCAGGGGGAGACGGGGGTGATGCTGCTGCCGGGGTCGGCGCTGGACCGGGAGGGGTATTTGCGGATCGGGTACTGCAACGACCCGGCGATCACCAAGACGGGGCTGGAGATCTTTGGGCGGTGGCTGGATGAGCAGGCCACGCACAAGGTATAAATCGAGCCAAGCAAAGTTTAGGGCCGCCCGGCGCAAGGACCTTCTGCGGAAGGTCCGGGGCCCTTCGGGCCGTTGCGCCTCACGGGGGGACCAGTCCCCCCGTGTGCCCCTCTGCCCTCCGGGGG
>CANOCD010000186.1 GCA_947564495.1 uncultured Angelakisella sp.
CCCCGCTCCCCCGTCCCCGCCCCCGGCGGAGGGGGACACCCTGCCCCCCTTCCGCTGGAAGGACCAGAACAAAAAATAGGGCGGTCCTCAGGATTTTGGAGAAGCGCCCGAAAGGAGGTGTCCTTATGCTCGGTTCCGCCGAAGGCTGGGCCATGATCATCGGCATCTTCGCCCTGGCCTATCTGCTCTGGATGGCGATCCTCATCGGGGGATACGTCCTCAAGGGGCTGGGTCTTTCCCGGCTGGCCAAAAACGCCGGGATGCCCAACCCCGCCCTGGCCTGGGTGCCGGTTGCCAGCTCCTGGCTGCTGGGGAGCCTCTGCGACCGCTCCCAGCAGGCCGTCACCGGCAAACGGTGGCGGTTCGACCTGCTCCTCCCCATTCTGGAGGTCCTGGCCTCCGCCAGCGGGAGCCTGCTGGCCGGGCCGGGAGGGCTCCTTGCCCTTTCCGTCACCGGGTACTCCTACAGCACCCTCCGGGACGCCCTGAAGCTGCTTCTGGGGCTGGGCTACCTGGCCATTCTGGGGATCGCCCTCTGGTGCCTCTACCAGGACTACGTCCCGGAGCGGGCCCTGCCCTACACCATCTTTTCGGTGGTTTTCGGACGGGTGGGCCGGGGCGTCCTGCTCCTGATCATCCGGGACAAGACCCCCCTTTCCGCCGGGGGCCAGGCCGTGCCCCCGCCCTCCTGGCAAGGGGGACCGGGGACCGGCGGCTCCTACCACACCGGGACCGGCACCACCGGCTGGGGCCCGCCGCCCGATCCAAGGGGGACCACCGGCTGGAGGCAGTCCTCCTACCAAAGCGGCCCCGGGACCACCGGCTGGAATCAGCCGCCCTACCAGGGCGGACCGGGGCCCACGGGCTGGAACCAGCCGCCCTACCAAAGCGGGCCGGGGACCACGGGCTGGGATCAGCCGCCCTACCAGAGCGGCCCCGGGATCACAGGGTGGGATCAGCCGCCCGGGCAGGCGGGGGACCAGCCCTCCGCCCCGGAGGTGCCCCCGGCCCGGCCCTTCCGGTGGGACTCCCCCCGGGACGGGGAGGGCCCCGGCGGCGGCCCGGAACTGTAGAAAGGAGACCTCCCCCATGATGTACTTTGACGACTTTGCCCATTTTCTGGAGATCACCTTCTGGGTCATCATCGGGCTTCTGCTCCTGTGGGCGGCCCTCCAGCTGGTGGTGTACGTCCTGGACGGCATCGCCCTTTCCCGGATGGCCCGAAACGCCGGGCACCCCAGCCCCTTCCTGGCCTGGATTCCCGTGGCCAGCGACTACCTCCTGGGCTGTCTCTGCGACCGGTCCCAATACGCCTTTACCGGAAAACGGTGGCGGTTCGACGTCATCCTCCCGGTCCTGGACGTCCTGGCCCTTCTGGGCGGGGGCAGTCTGGCGGGGCTGATGACCGCCGCCCTGGGCTCCGTTGGCGGGATGGAGGGGAGCCTCAACTTTCTCTCCATGGGGAGCAACCTCCTGGCTCTGGCCTCCGCTGTTGTCATGGGCTTTGCCCTCTACCAGCTGTACCGGGACTACGCCCCGGGGCGGGAGGTGCTGTACACCGTCCTCTCGGTGTTCCTGGGGGGATTGGGGCGGGCCATCATCCTGATGACCCTGCGGGACCGGATGCCTCTTTCCGCCGCCGGGCAGAGCCCCTGGGGCATCCCCCAGCCCGGGGGATACTGCCCGCCGCCGCCCCCGCCGGGGTATGGCCCGGGGCCCTGGCAGAACGGCTCCCCGGGATGGGGGGCCTCGGGGACCACGGGGTGGGAGCCGCCGCCCCAGGGTCCCGGCGGGACCGGGACCACAGGGTGGAACCAGCCGCCCCAAGCCCCCAACGGGCCAGGGAACGCCGGGTGGGGCCAGCCGCCCCAAGCCCCCAATGGGCCGGAGAATGTCGGGTGGAATCCGCCGCCCCAGGGTCCCAACGGAGCCGGAACTACCGGGTGGAACCAGCCGCCCCAAGCCCCCAACGGGCCAGGGAACGCCGGGTGGGGCCAGCCGCCCCAAGCCCCCAACGGGCCGGGGAACGCCGGTTGGAATCCGCCGCCCCAAGCCCCCAACGGGCCGGAGACTGCCGGGCGGGACCAGCCCCCTGATCCCCCGGAGGACCCGGGACCCCCATCGTAGCAGAAAGGAGGCCCTCTCTTGGATGCTCTTTACTCCATCCTGATCTTTCTTCTCTTTGCCTTTTTTGCCGCCTTTTTGGCCGCCTACATCCTAAAGGCAAAAGCCCTTTCCCGGATGGCCCGAAACGCCGGGATGGCCCGACCCGGGCTGGCCTGGCTGCCGGTAGCCAACAACTGGCTGCTGGGGTCCCTCTGCGAGCGGTCCGCCCGGTTCCAGGCCGGAAAGAGCCTGGGCTTTGCCAAGATCCTGCTTGCCCTGGACACGGTCAAAGTGATCAGCTGCATCTACGTCAACGAGGTGACCCTCCAGGACGGCACCCGCCGGTATGTCTATAGCTATAATTTTGCGGTCAACAGGTCCTTCCGCTCCCTGATCACCGTGGCGGCGGCCCTTGGGCTGCTGGTGTTTTCCGCCATTGCCCTGCACCACCTTTACCAGGATCACGCCCCGGGGCGGGAGACCCCCTACACCGTCCTTTCGGTGATCTTCGGGGGGATCGGCCAAAGTATCCTTCTGTTCCTCATCCGGGACTGCATCCCGGTCTCGGCGGCCTCCCGGATGGTCCCCCCGCCCCCCTGCCGGAAGTATTCCCAGCTGTGGCGGTACGGGCCGCCTCCCTGGGGCGGGGCCTATCCGCCCCCCGGCCAAAGCGGGCCCGGGACCACCGGGTGGGGGCAGCAGCCCTATCAAAGCGGCCCCGGGACCACCGGGTGGAGCCAACAGCCCCCGCAGGGCGGGGCCAGGACCACCGGTTGGAACCAGCCGTCCCAGGCTCCCAACGGCCCGGGAACCACCGGTTGGACCCAGCCGCCCCCGCAGGGCGGGGAACCCTCCGCCGGACCCCCGCCGGAGGGCCCGGGCCCGGAGCAGCAATAGGGGAGGGTGCCATGGAAGACCTTTCCCTCCGGTTCCTCCTCCCCCTCCTGCTGGGCTGGGCCGGCTGCTGGCTGGCGGTCCATCTCCTCCGGGGGGCGGCGCTGTACCGGATGGCAAAGGACGCCGGTCTGGCCGCCCCGGGGCTGGCCTGGGTGCCGGTGCTGAACAGCGGCGTTCTGGGAGCCCTCTGCGACCGGGCCACCCTCTGCCTCACCGGGCAGCTTTGGTATTTCCGGGCGCTTTTGGTGGTCCAGGACCTGGTCCGGCTGGCGGTAAATATGGGCTTTCTCCGCCCCTGGGGGGTGGAAAGCACCATTTCCCCTGCCTTCCTCCTCTATGGCATTGCCTTGGGATGGAGGCCGGACCTCACCCTTGGCGCCGTCCTCAGCATCGCCTTTTTGGTTTTTAACGGCATCGCCTTTTACCGCCTCTACGAGGACTACATCCCGGAGCGGGCGGCGGTCTTTACCCTGCTCTCCCTCCTCCTTGGCAGGCCGGGGCAAAGCCTCCTGCTTTTCCTGATCCGGAAGGATGTCCCTTACTCGGCCATCGCCCAAGGGGGCGGCGGCAGAGGCTGAAATTTGTATGCACAGACCCATTTTATATAAAAAGAAAAGGAGCGTAACAACATGAACAAGAATCTGCGGAAAGCCGTCATCGCCGGGAACTGGAAGATGAACAAGACCCGTCCCGAGGCCAAGGCCCTCATCGAGGAGCTGAAACCCCTGGTGGCCGGGGCCGATTGCGGCGTGGTCATCTGCGTGCCCTACACCAACCTGGAGACCGCCCTGGAGGCCACCAAGGGGACCAACATCGCCGTGGGGGCGGAAAACTGCCACTGGGCCGAGTCCGGGGCCTTCACCGGGGAGATCTCGGCGGCTATGCTGAAAGAGCTGGGGGTCCAGTATGTTGTCATCGGCCACTCCGAGCGGCGGCAGTATTTCGGGGAGACCGACGTCACCGTCCAGAAGCGGGTCCGGGCGGCTCTGGACGCCGGGCTCCAGGTCATCCTCTGCATCGGGGAGCTGCTGGAGCAGCGGGAGGCCGG
>CANOCD010000187.1 GCA_947564495.1 uncultured Angelakisella sp.
TCATCATGGTCTGCTTTTCCCTGGTGTTCTACGCCTGGGGGGAGCCGGTGTGGGTGTTCCTCCTCATCGCCACCGCCTTTGCCAACTGGAAGCTGGCCCTCCACATGGAACAGCACCGGGAGGAAAAGGACGGCCTGGAGACCCGGTGCGCCCTCATCGCCGCCGTGGTCCTGGACCTCTCCCTGCTGGTGCTCTTTAAGTACACCGATTTCCTCTACGAAAACGTCAACGCCCTCTTCGGCACCAGCTTCGTTGGACCGGGGCTGGTCCTGCCCATCGGCATCAGCTTCTACACCTTCCAGATCATCTCCTACATGGCCGACGTCTACCGAAAGGACGTGGAGGCCCAGCCCAGCTTTGTCAAGTTCCTCATGTACGTCACCATGTACCACCAGCTGGTGGCAGGGCCCATCGTCCGCTACCAGTGGATCGCCCAGGAGATCGACAACCGCCAGGTGGACCCGGCGGAGGTCTGGCAGGGGCTCTGCCGGTTCTCCGTGGGCCTCTGCAAGAAGGTGGTGGTGGCCAACGCCGCCGGAAAACTGGCGGGGCAGTACCTGGACGGGGACCTCTCCCGGCTGACCACCCCCGGGGCCATCTTCGGCATCCTTCTGTTCACCATCCAGATCTACTACGACTTTTCCGCCTACTCGGATATGGCCATCGGCATGGGGAGGATCTTCGGCTTCCACTACATGGAAAACTTCAACTACCCCTACATCGCCCGGTCTGTCACCGACTTCTGGCGGCGGTGGCATATCTCCCTCTCCTCCTTCTTCCGGGATTACGTCTACATCCCCCTGGGGGGCAAGTACCGCCACCAGCTGCGGAACATCTGCGTGGTCTGGCTCCTCACCGGCCTGTGGCACGGGGCAAGCTGGAACTTCGTCCTCTGGGGGGCCTGGTACGGGGCGCTCCTCATCCTGGAAAAGAAGGTCCTCCTGGTCCGGCTGGAGCAGCTCCCCGCCGCCGTGGGGTGTGCCTGGAACTTCCTCACCCTCCTGGTGGGATGGAGCGTCTTTTACTTCACCGACTTCTCCCGGCTGGCGGCCTTCCTGCCCATCCTCCTTGGCGGGCGGCTGGTCGCCGACCCCGGGCTGTGGGTGACGGTGCAGAACAACCTCTTCTGGCTGGTGCTGTCGGCGGCCTTCTGCGCCCCGATCCTGCCTTGGGTCCGGGGTCAGGTGGAACGGCGGGCCACCGAGGAGAAGCAGCAGGCGGCGGTGGTGGCGGTCCAGGCCGCCGGGTGCCTCCTGCTGGTGATGGTCTCCACCGCCTACCTGGTGGGGCAGAGCTACAACCCGTTTTTGTACTTCCGGTTCTAGCCTTTCGGCGGGACCATCCACACATACTAGGAGTTGATACAGATGCCCGAGGAAAAACAGGAGAAAAAACCAAACGCCGAAGCCTCCCTTTACGTCCGGGCCTGCCAGGGGGCGACTGTCTTTCTGGTGACGGTGTTGGCCCTGGTGGGGCTGCTGTCCCTCATCCTGCCCAAGCCAACCGTCTCGGAGTACGAAAAGCGGGAGCTGGCCAAGTTCCCCCCCTTCTCCGCCAAGGCTTTGTGGAGCGGGGAGTGGCTCCGGGACTTTGAGGCGTACTACGCCGATACCTTCCCCGGGCGGGACGGCTTTATCGCCGCCACCGCCATCCTGGATGACTGGAAGGGGGTCCGGGGGGAGGACGACATCAAGATCTATGCCACGGGTCAAGGGGGACAGAGCCAGCCCCCCGCCCCGGTGACCCCGCCGGAGCCCTCCACGTCCTCCCAGCCCGAGAGCCAGAGCCCCTCCAGCCAGCCCCAGTCCGAGAGCCAGCCGGAGAGCGGCTCCTCGGAGAGCGCCTCCCCCTCCTCCCAGCCGGAAAGCGGCGCCCCGGAGTCCTCCTCCGCCCCCGACGCCCCCCCGGAGGTCCCCGACGGCTACCTCACCGAGGGCTACTGCATCGTGGGGGACCGGGGGATGACCCTCTTTGGGGGCTACCGCCCGGTGGCCGACCAGTACGCCGACATCCTTACCCGGTTCGCCGGCAAGGTGGCGGATCAGGCCAAGGTCTACAACATCGTGGTGCCCTGCTCCGGGGAGTTCTACCTCCCCCCCAAGTACCAGTCCCTTTCCAACTCCCAGAAGGACAACATCGAATACCTCTATTCCAAGATGGGCCCCGGCGTTACCACCGTGGACGCCTACAGCCAGATCGCCCGGCACACCGACGAGTACGTCTACTTCCGCACCGACCACCACTGGACCGGTCTGGGGGCCTACTACGCCTACACCGCCTTCTGTGAGGCGGCGGGCCTTTCGGCCGTGGATGTGAATGCCGTGGAAAAGCGGACCATCCAGCCCTTCCTGGGCACCGTCTACAACGCCACCCGGGACCCCCGCCTGGAGCAGAACCCGGACTATGTGGACTACTGGATCACCGCCCCCAACGCCACCGCCAAGCTGTGGCTCAAGGGCCGGGCCGACCCCCTGGACGTCTACCCCTGGTCGGAGGGCTCCGCCGGGGGCAACAGCTACGGCGTCTTTATCTGGGCGGACAATCCCCTTTTCCACGTCCACAACCCCGACCTTCAGAACGGGAGGAAGGCCCTGGTCCTGAAAGAATCCTACGGCAACGCCTTCGCCCCCTGGCTCTTTGCCAACTTCGAGGACGTCTACGTCATCGACTACCGCCACTCCGAGCAGTCGGTGACCCAGTTTGTCCGGGAGAACGGCATCGACACCGTTATCTTCATCAACAATTCCTTCGCCGCCAACACCGGCTTCCACGCCCAGCGGATCGACTACCTGTGCAACCAGCTGGGTTAAGTTAAGACCCATCGCAATGATCCAAGACCCGCTTGAAAGGAGGGCCGCCCTGTGAAGCGTCTGTTTGCCCTGGTCCTGGCCCTCTGCCTTCTGGCGGGATGCGGCCCCCAGCTGGACCGCTACCCCCGGGTGGAGGCCCAAGCCCCCTCCTACACCCCCCAGGTCCTGACCATCGACGTCCCCCGGGACGCCGATCAGACCGCCCTGGACGGGGTCTCCCAGCTGGCCGCCGCCATCCTGGACCTTTCCGGCGGGGCGGTGACCCTGGAGGTCATCCCCTCCCAGGACCCCGCCAGCGCCCTTCTCCACGGGGCCACCCACCTGGCCCTGGTGGACAGCGCCCGCCTTGTGGAGGCGGAGCCCTCCCTGGCTTTTCTGGACTGGCCCTTCCTTGCCGAGAGCGTGGACCAATGGCTCACCGTCATGGGGGCGGAGGACGGGGTGGTCCGGGGGAACCTGCCCCTCCGCCGTGCCCTGGGGGGAGAGGTCATCGGCCTGTGGTACGGGGGCCGGACCGTCCTTCTCTGCCGCAGCAGCTTTTACGAGACCATCGGCTTTGCCGGGACCTCCCTGGGGGTGCTGTCCGACCGGGCCGGGACCGATTTCTTCCAGGGGATCGGGGAGGACCTGGAGGCCAAGGTCCTCTGCCTGGGCACGGCGGAGGAGCTGCTGGAGCTCTTTGAGGAGAAGGAGGTCAAGTACGCCGAGTACCCCCTGGACCAGCTGGACCCCGACGCCCTCCCCGAAGAGTTAAAGTATCTGGAGGACACCGCCCACCGGGTGGAGGGCCACTGGCTGGTGCTGGGGGAAGGGGTGGACGAGGAGACCGCCCGTCTCCTCCGGGCCGCCGCCGCCAGCGTCCCCCAGACCGTCCTGGACGCCCGGACCCGCCAGGAGGAGGAGCTGTTCCAGGCCCTGGAGGACCGGGACGTGGAGGTCCGCCGGGGGGATTATGCCGCCCTTCACCGGGCCGCCCGGGATTATTTTCGCCGTGGCGGGGACAGCGCAGAGTGCGACCGGCGGACTTTGGAGCGGTTGATGGGGTTGGTGGGGTAGGAAACCCAAAGTAAGAGAAAGACTTCTCTCGGGAAGTCTTTTTTCTTTTCCTTTTCACCCCTCCTTGGGGGAGATAACAAAGAGCGGAAGCCCTTTCTGTTCCGCATACCTCAATGTCATTCCTGTCCCGCTTCTGGAGAACGAGGGGTCATAAACGGCCAGCAGACAGTCTGCATGGTCTA
>CANOCD010000188.1 GCA_947564495.1 uncultured Angelakisella sp.
TGACCAGCCCTTTTTCCAAAGTTCCGGATTTTTCCGCTCCCGGGGACGGCCCTCCTACTGATATAGTGTCGGTTTTCCCCCGTTTTTCCTGCATCCCCGGGGGAAAAAGATAGAGGAGGGCCCCGGGGGCCTTCCTCTATATAGACGACAGAAAGGGGAGAATTATTTCAGCTTGACGGGAATTTCTTTCCCCAGGGTGATCTCCAGGGGGGTCACCTGGCAGCATCGGGCGATGATCCGCACCCCCGCCTCTTGGGCCTCCCGGAGAGCCAGGCCGAACTCCGGCTGGGTGTCGTCGTTGGGGGCGAACAGGTCCGCCTCCTCCAGCTGGACCACAAAGACCACGGCGGCCCCAAAGCCCTCCCGGGCGGCGGCGGCAAGCTCCCGGATGTGCTTTAGCCCCCGGAGCGTCGGGGCGTCGGGGAATCGAACCACCCGGCCCTCCTCCAGGGTCACCCCCTTCACCTCGGCGTAGAGCCGCTCCCCGGGGGCCTCCAGGTAGAAGTCGAACCGGCTGTCCCGGTAGACCGTCTCCCGGCGGATGAGGGTCGGCCTCCCCCGGGTGAGGGCCAGGCTCCCGTCCAGCAGGGCCTCCTCCGCCACCTTGTTGGGGGCCTGGCTGTCCATGTTGATGAGGATGCCGTTCTTTTCCACGGCGATGAGGCTGTGCCGGGTCTTTCGCTTGGGGTCGTCGTGGAACTGGAGGAACACCCGGCACCCAGGGACCAGCAGCTCCCGGCAGCGGCCCGTGTTGGGGACGTGGCTCTCCTGGACCGAGCCGTCGAACATCCGGCACCGGGCGATGAACCGGTTGGGACGCTCCAGGAAGGTGGCCATCTGGACCTTTTCGTAGCGCATAGAAACTCCTTTACTTGTTGGGGTCAAAGGCGTTCAGCCGCAGGGCGTTGCTGACCACCGACACGCTGGAAAGGCTCATGGCCGCCGCCCCCAGCATGGGGTTGAGGAGCGGTCCCCCGAAGAGGTACAGGACGCCGGCGGCCACCGGGATACCCAGGGTGTTGTAACAAAAGGCCCAGAACAGGTTCTGCTTCACGTTGCGGATGGTGGCCCGCCCCAGCTTCAGGGCCGTGACCACATCCCGGATGGAGTTCTTCACCAGCACCACGTCGGCGGCCTCGATGGCCACGTCAGTCCCGCTGCCGATGGCGATGCCCACGTCCGCCTGGGTGAGGGCCGGGGCGTCGTTCACCCCGTCCCCCACCATGGCCACCTTCTCTCCCTGGTCCATGAGCTCCTTGACGTACCGGGCCTTGTCCTGGGGCAGCACCTCGGCAAAGACGGTGGAGAGCCCCACCTGCCGGGCGATGGCGTCGGCGGTCTTTTGGTTGTCCCCGGTGATCATGGCGGTGCGGACCCCCATCTGCTCCAGCTCCCGGATGGCGGCCACGCTGTCCTCCTTGACCACGTCGGCCACGGCGATGACCCCGGCGTAGGCCCCGTCGATGGTCACCAGCATGGGGGTCTTGCCCTCCGCCGCCAGGGCGTCGGCTTCCTCGGTCTTGGGGAGGCCCAGCCAGGCGGCATTGCCCACCCGGATCTCCTTGCCCTCCACCCGGCCCTGGATGCCCTTGCCGGTGGTGGAGGAGAAGCCCTCCACCTCCCCCAGGGGGAGGTCCCGCTCCACGGCGGCGGTGACGATGGCCTGGCCCAGGGGGTGTTCGCTGGCCCGCTCGCAGGAGGCCGCCAGGCGCAGCAGTTCGGCCTCCCCCATCCCCCCGGAGGGGAGAAGGTCGGTGACCCGGGGCCGCCCCTGGGTGATGGTGCCGGTCTTGTCGAAGATGACCGTTGTGACGTGGCTGGCAAGCTCCAGGGCCTGGGCGTCCTTAAAGAGGACCCCGTTCTGGGCCCCCTTGCCGGTGCCCACCATGATGGCGGTGGGGGTGGCAAGCCCCAGGGCGCAGGGGCAGGCGATGACCAGCACCGAGATAAAGACGCTGACCACAAAGCCCAGCTCCTTGCCCGCCAGCGCCCAAAGGATGGCGGAGACGAGGGCGATGGCCATCACCGCGGGGACAAAGACTCCGGCCACCTTATCCGCAAGCCGGGCGATAGGCGCCTTGGAGCCCTGGGCGTCCTCCACCAGCTTGATGATCTGGGCCAGGGCGGTGTCCCGGCCCACCCGCTGGGCCTGGACCCGGAGGAATCCCCCCTGGTTGATGGTGGCCCCGGTGACCTGGTCCCCGGGGGCCTTATCCACCGGCATACTTTCCCCGGTGAGCATACTTTCGTCCACGGCGGATTCCCCGGAGAGGACCACCCCGTCGGTGGGGACCCGGGCCCCGGGCTTCACCAGGAGGATGTCCCCCACCCGGACCTGGTCCAGGGGGATCTCGGTCTCTTTTCCGTCCCGCTCCACCAGGGCGGTCTTGGGGGCCAGGGCCATGAGCCGCTTGATGCTCTCCCCGGTGCGCCCCTTGGAGTTGTCCTCCATCGTCTTGCCCAGGAGCACCAGGGCGATGATCATGGAGGAGCTTTCAAAGTAGAGGCTGTGGATGGCGTGGGGGTCCCCCTCCATCACCCGGACAAGGCCGTAGAGGCTGTAGAGGAAGGCGGCGGTGGTGCCGATGGCCACCAGGCTGTCCATGTTGGGGGTGCGGCGGAAGAGCTGGGAGTACCCCACCGTGTAGAAGCTGTACCCCGCCCCCAGCACCGGCAGGCAGAGGAAGAACTGCAAAAGGGCGTACCCCTTGCTGTGGGCCATGAGGTCGAAAGGGACGTCAAAGAGCATGGGCCCCATGGCGATGCAGAAGAGGGGGACGGCGAAGATCATGGCGATCAAAAGGCGGACCCGGAGCTCTTTGGAGTGGTCGCTCTTTCGCTTTTCGGTCTCCTCGGGGGTCTCGTCGGCCACCACCTCGAAGCCGGCGTTTTCCACCGCCTCGGTGATGCCCTCCATGCCGATGACCGCCTCGTCGTACTGGACGCTGGCCATCTCGGTGGCGATGTTCACCGTGGCGGAGATGACCCCCTTCCGGCGGTTCAGCACCCGTTCCAGGTTGGCGGAGCAGGCGGCGCAGTACATCCCGCCGATACGCAGCTGTTTTGTGGTCATAGTCGTGATCCCGTTCCTTTTCGTAGTGATGAGTGGCTAGTGGTTAGGCGGGGCGAACCGCCCCGGAAAAGATGGCCCGCCTTCCGGCGGGCGGATGGGTGGGGGAGACTTTGGCCTGGGGTCATTCCACCACGTCAAAGCCGCAGTTTTCCACGACCTCCCGGAGGCCGTCCAGATCCACCTGGGTCTCGTCATATTCCACCTGGGCGGCGGCGTCCTCCAGGCTGACAGAAGCGGAGAGGACCCCCTTCCGGCGGTTCAGCATCTTCTCCAGGTTGGAGGAACATCCGTTGCAGTGCATCCCGGCGATCTTCAGAGTGGTTTTCATCTTGCAAAACTCCTTCCAGTTTTGTTATTGGCAAGGCGGAGGAAAAATATCCCGCCCTGTTGGCTACTTCATCAGCTTTTCCAGCACCCCGGCCAGCTCGGTGAGCTTTTCCCGGGCCTTCTCCCGGTCGCCGCTTTCCACGGCGTCCAGGACGCACCGGTCCAAATGGGCCTGGAGGACCTCCCGGTTGGCCCGGCGGAGGATGGCGTCGGCGGCCATGATCTGCCCCGAGATGTCCAGGCAGTAGCGGTCCTCCTCCACCATCTTGAGGATGCCCTCCAGCTGTCCCTGGGCCGTTTTGAGGAGCCTGGCGATCTTGTTCCGGTCCGCCTGCATGGTCAGCACTTCCTTTCCCTTGCTATGGACACCCCCCGGGGGTGGGGTATCCGTTGGGTATAGGATACCACAGGGGGAGGGGGATTGTCAAGGGGGATTTTGGCTTGGATGGAAAAAATCGGGCCCGGGGGCGGCGAAAAAGCCGTGGCCCCGGGCCGTGTCCTTTAGAAGCTGTATTTATTACCAGGGGATGCCAGCTGGCGCCAACCGGTCGTCTTAGAGCCTATTCAAGATTTCCCAGTACGCCGAACGGACGGGTATTTTTTCGCCCTGCAAGGCACAAAAACGCAGTCCAGCC
>CANOCD010000189.1 GCA_947564495.1 uncultured Angelakisella sp.
GAAGTAATTGCCATGATCTCGGTCCAGAACTACGCCAGCTTCATCAACAAAATGCTGCTGGCCTTTGGCATCGTCTTTGAAATGCCGGTGCTTGTGTTCCTCTTTTCCAAGCTGGGATACCTCCACCCGGAGTCCATCCGGGACAAGCGGGGGGTCCTGGTGGTGCTGATCTTCGTTTTCGCGGCCCTCATCACCCCCCCGGACGTGGTCAGCCAGCTGATGCTGGCAGGGCCTATGCTCCTGCTGATGCAGCTTAGCTACTGGATCTGCTGCGGGGTGGAGAAAAGCCGCAAGCGGAAAGAGGCCAAGGAGGCCCAAAAGGCGGGAACCTAAACCACAAAACCGAATATGCATTCCGATTCCCGAGCGCCTAAAGCGGGGGCACCTCGCCATGGGGCCGGGAACTGCGGGTAGCGCCGGAAACGGCCCTGCCCTCCGTGTTTGAAAAGGAATGGACCTTCGGCGGCGCCCCAAGGGGCTGCTGCCGGATCGCTGCGGTGCCCTCTGTTGGCACCGGCGGCGTGAAAAGGGCTGTCCCGGTGCTTGCACGGCGGGGCAGCCCTCTTTCGTTTTTATTATCGTTGAAAAACTTCAAAGCCACTGTTCTCCTCCTTATTTACAGAGCAGAGGGGCGGTTCCCGACAGACCGCCCCGACCGAAGTTTTTTCATAGACGGCCCGGGATATGGGAAAGTCCCCGGGCAAACAAAGATCCAGGCGGACCGGGTATGGGCATACCGGGTCCGCCTGGTTTATTCTGCGGGAGTTTATTTTTCCTTGGGCACAACGGGCAGCCAGACCTCGAAGGTGGCGTTCTGGGGGTCGGGGGAGAGGTACACCTCCAGGTCGGGGGCGTTGGCGTACTCGCATCCCGAGCCGGGGAGCCACTGGGTGACGATACGCTGCTCCAGTTCCTGCACCGCCTGGGGCATAGGCCCGGAACCAGGGAACACCGCCCAGGTACAGGCCGGGACCACAAACTCCTCCAGATCGGGGGGAAGGGGGGCGGAGGTGGCCACGGCGATGAGGTAGCGGTACTCCCCCTCCCCGCCGCAGTCGGAGATCCCCAGCAGGCCGGGCATATCCGGGTCCATCAGGGGGACGAGCCTTTGGACCAGGTTCTCCCTGACGGCTCTTGCCCAAAAGGCGGGGACGTTCCGGAAGTTTTCCTCCAGGTCATGGCTCATGGGGGAGGATAGTCCCACCACGCGAAAGGCCTCTTTCTTTACTATGCGGTACTCCATCTCAACAGCTCCTTTGATGGTGACATGGAAACGGATGGGCGGAAAGGCCCGGAGAGGAACCCCGGCCTTTGCCTTGGAGGGCGGGAGCCCGTGGACCCCCTGGAAGGCCCGGTTAAAGGCGGTGGGAGACTCGTAGCCGTATTTCAGGGCTACCTCCAGCACCTTCTCCCCGGCCAGCAGGTCCTCCGCCGCCAGGGACATCCGCCGCCGGCGCAGGTAGTCGGAAAGGGGCATCCCCGCCAGGTAGGAAAACATCCGCTGGAAGTGGTAAGCCGAGCATCCGGCCAGGCGGGCGGCCTCCCGGAGGTCCGGTTCCCCCGCAAGATGTTCCTCCAGGTAGTCCATGGCCTGGTTCAGCCCTTGGACCCAATCCATTCCCATCACTCCTTTTCTTCTAGTATAGCCCGGAGAGCGCCGTTTTGTCCTCTCATTTCCCGGACGGCTTCGGAGAGGGGCGGTTGTTATAGAAGAACATCCCCACCGCCGTGGCAAAGATGATGGCGTACCCCGCCCAGCTGAGGGCGTCGGGGACCTGGTGGAAGAGAAAGAACCCCAGGATGGCGGCGAAGATCACCTGGGCGTAGTCGTAGACCGAAAGCTCCTTGGCCGGGGCGTACCGGTAGGCGGCGGTGACGGCGAACTGGGCGCAGGCGGCGGTGAGCCCCGCCAGGAGCAGGGTCCCCAGCTGGGCCCCTGTCATGGGGTGGTAGTCAAAAAGGATGGCCGGCAGGGTCACCAGGCAGGAGAAGGCGGAGAAGAAAAAGATGATGAAGGGCCCCCGCACCCCCCGAAGTCCCAGGATCCGGACGATGGTATAGGCCGCCCCGGCGGAGACACCCCCCAGAAAGCCCGCAGCGGCGGGAAGGGCCTCCATCCCCAGGCCGGTGGGCTTTACGATGAGGAGACACCCGCAAAAGGCTGCCCCCACCGCCAGCCCCTGGACCGGGGTGATCCGTTCCTTCAGGAGCAGCCAGCTGAAGAGGATGGCCGCGAAGGGGGCGATCTTCCCCAGCATGGTGGCGTCGGCCAGGACCAGGTGGTCCACGGCGTAGTAGTTAAACAGGATCCCCGCGGTGCCAAAAACCGACCGCAGTATCAGCCACCCCAGCTTTTCCCGGTCCAGACGCTCCGGCCTGCGGTCCTTCAGCAGGAGGGCGGCGGCGAAGCAGACCGCCACCAGATTCCGGAAAAAGCTCTTCTGGATGGAGGGCAGGTCCCCGGCCATCCGGACAAAGGTGTTCATCAGGGCGAAGAAAAAGGCGGAGGTGAGGATACAGAAAATTCCCCGGGTCTTTTGATTCAGGTTGGACATGGCAGTACCTCCTTTACTCCCAGCTGAGTCCGGCCAGCTGGTCCTCCAGGTATTCCAGGCCGAAACCGGGGAAATACTGCCGGACCCCGTGGCCAGAGGCCAGCTCCGGGGTGTATTCGCTCAGGGGGTAGATGGTGACCTCCTCGTACCCCGGGCCGTAGTGGGTGACGGTGGGCAGGAACTCCAGGTTTTCCATCTTCACCCGCTCCCCGGGTTCCTTCACCAGCTCCATCCGGAGGAATCCCCCCGCCATGTTGTTGGCTCCCCGCTGGGCGGAGATGAAGTTCCCCAAGGCGTAGGCCACGTAGCACCGCCCCCGCTCCGTCTCCAGGAACTCGCCCCCCTGGAGGACGTGGGGGTGGTTGCCGATGATGAGGTCGGCTCCGGCATCAGCCAGGGTCTGGGCCATCTCCCGCTGGGCCTCGGTGAACTGGCCGCTCCCCTCGATCCCCCAATGGAGGCTGAGGATGACGAAGTCGGCCAGCTCCCCGGCTCTTTCTATCCGCCCGAGGAGGGCCTCCCAGTCCCCCTCCTCCATGTCGATGTAGGGCACCCCGGCCTCCCCCTGGGGTCTGGGGATGCCGTTGGTGTGGTCGGTGGCGGCCACCAAGGCGACGGTGATGCCGTTCTTGGTCAGGGTGGGGATGGTCTCCCGCTCCGCCTCATCCCGGTAGCAGCCGTCCACGGCCACCCCCTCCTGGCGGCTCCAGTATTCCCCCGAGGCCAAAATGCCCCGGGTCCCCTGGTCCAGGGAGTGGTTATTGGCGGTGGAAAAGAGGTTGAACCCCAGGGCGATCAGGTGGTCCCCCAGCTGGGTGGGGGAGCAGAAGCAGGGGTAGCTGGAGAGGGGCAGCTCGTCCCCGGCCAGGATGGTCTCCTGGTTGATGAAAGCGAAGTCCGCCCCGGCGACGATGGGGGCGATGTGCTGGTAGGCCGGGGCGAAGTCGAAGCCCCCGTCTGTCGCCCGGTTCTGGGCCTGGCGGTAGATGACATCGTGGATGAGGTTATCCCCTGTGGCCACCAGGATCGCCCGGTCGGGTTCCGGTTCCGGCGGGGGTTCCGGGGCGGGCTCCGCCGTGGATGCGGGGGGTTCCGGCGGGGGCGGCGTGGAGGCCGATGGTCCGGCGCAGCCCGCCGCAAGGGTCAGCAGGGCCAGAAAGAGGCTGAAAAGTTTCATTGAAGGTTTCATGTGGTCCCATCCTTTCCGCACCATTTTACTCTTTCCGGGGGCGTTTGACAAGACCCTAACGGCTGGGGCTTGCAGGTGCGGGGGTGGTTGGCCGGTGGGCTGGGCTGGCGGGGATGCGCCTCGGTTATCCCGGGGGCGGCACGTTCCGGATTCGGGCCCAGCCGGGCCCTGTCCGGAAGGGCGGGCGGTACAGGGCGCAAGCGGGGGCGCTCCTGCGGCTGGGTGTCGGGCAGTCTCGTTACCGGCCGCAGGTTGTCACTTCGAGAAAACAAAGCCGGGGAAGG
>CANOCD010000190.1 GCA_947564495.1 uncultured Angelakisella sp.
ACCTGATGGAGGACCTGGAGAAGGAAAGCTGAACATCCCACAAGACGCAAAAAAGAGAGGGCGGGTCACGCTCTCTCTTTTGCTATCTGTGGAAAAGGAGGTCCAGCAGCTCCTCCGCCGTCTCGGGGCCGTCCTCGGGCCAGGGGCAGGGGCCGCCCTCCTTCATGTCCTCCAGGCGGTGGGCGTCGGAATTTTTCAGGATGAGCCGCCCCTGGCGGACCTCGGGGTGAGCCCCGTCCCGGAAGAACTCCTCCGGCTTCCAGACCTCCGCCACAGGGAAGTCCAGGTAGTCGGGGAAGTACCCCAGGTTGGCAAAGACGCTGTTGGAGGTCCGGTCCACGTGGGCGGGGATGGCGATGCCCCCGTATCCCCTGGCGAACCCCGGCAGGTCGTCGATGGAAAGGCTGGTGGCGTTGATGAGAAGGTTCTCCACCTCCCCCAGAGGCTCCTCCTCCGGGCCCAGGATACGCTGGCGGCCGAAAATCTCCGGCTTGTTCTTCACCGGCAGCAGGGCGGCCTCCACCTCCTCCCCGGCTGCCTGGGCGGCGGCCAGGTCAGGAAAGAGGCAGACCACGTGGACCTCCTCGGCGGTGGTCACCTCCATCCCCGCCACCACCCGGAGGGGCAGGCCCAGGGCTTCGGCGACGGCCATGACGGCCCCAGCGTTGCGGCAGGAGTTGTGGTCGGTGACGGCGATGAGGTCCAGCCCCAGGAGGGCGGCCATGTTGGCGATGTTGGGCGGGGTCATGTCGTCGTCCCCGCAGGGGGAAAGGCAGCTGTGGATGTGCAGGTCGTAGGAAAAGGCCATCTTTCTCCCCCTTTCTGTTTACTTCGGGATAGGGCTCCCGATCCTCATCTCCTGCCGCCACCCGGGCAGCGGCCCGTCGTCCCCCCAGTATTCCTCCAGGGAGGCGATCTTCCCCTCCCGCAGCTCCAGGAAGGAGGTCACGTGGAAGGACAACTTTCTGTCCCGGGAAAAGACCCGGACCACGGTGATGACCAGGTCGCCGTGCCGGACCGTCCGCAGGACCTCCCCGTCCCACGCCCCCGGGTATTCGCAGTTGGCCCGGATGAACTCCTCCAGGGTGAACCGCTCGTTGGTGTTGGGCCAGTCGATCCGGGCCTCCGGGTGGAAGAAGGCCCGCATGGCCTGGGGCTGCTGGCTTAGGACGGCGTCCCAGTAGGCTTGTATGTCCATGGGGGCCTCCTTTCGTTCCGTCGGCTAGCGGTACTGCGGCCTCGTCTTTTGGGCCAGAAAGACCCGGAGCTGGTCCGGCGTCCCCAGGGTCATCCCGGCCTTATCCACCATCATGGCCCGGTTCTTGGCTATGTAGATAAAGAAGTACCGCTGGTTTTCCCGGAGGCGGACCACCTGGTCGTAGCGGTAAAATCCCTGCTCCTGGCGGCCGGCGTATTCCACCCGGTCGTCAAAAAAGCGGATGCGGTTGTCCTGGGGGTCCTTGACGTTGCTGCCGAACCGCCCCATCAGGAGGTTCCCCCCGATGGCCAGCAGCACCGCCCCTGCAAGAAAAGGCCAGAGGGGCCAGTCGTCGAGATCGGCGAACAGGCGGAGGAACCCCCAGCAAAGGGTCATCACCCCCACCACCAGCAGAAAGGACGGCACCCCCGGAGCGACGTGGCGGTAGTGGTACTGAGCGAAGGTCTTGTAGGAATCCCGGTCGTAGCGGGTGATGGCCTCGAACCAGTAGGTGTCCTGTCCCATCCTAATCCACCCCCAGTGCTTTTGCCGCCGCCCGGGCGGCCTCGTAGACCGGCAGGGGGGTCCGCAGGACGGTGACCTCCTGCTGCTCCCCACGGGCCCGGGCGTCCTCGTCCAGGGCCATCCCCTCGGCCAGCAGGATGCAGGCGGTGTCGGTGAGGACCGCCACGGCGATGGAGTTGAGGTTCCCCATCACCGTCACCCACAGCCCGTCCGCCGGGGCCCGGCCCATGACGATGGAGAGCAGGTCCCCGCAGTAGATCTTTCCGCCCAGTTCCCGGTCCCCCTCCCCGCAGGCCAGCTCAAAGCCGCAGGCGGCGGCAAGCTCTTTTCCGGTCATAGCTCTGTCTCCTCCCTTTCCCGCTCCAGGTCCTGGATCATCATGGCGTTCATCACCGCCTCCAGCTTCTCCTGGAGGACGTAGATGCAGCTGTCCTCCGAGGCGTAGCCCCGGACCACGTCCTCGGCCAGGGCGTGGCAGGAGGGGGCCCCGCAGGAGCCGCAGTCCAGGCCCCGGAGCTTCTCCTCGATCCTGCCCATCTCCTCCAGCAGTTCCATGGCGTGGAGGGGGTTCTTATCCAGGCGGAGCACCGGAGTGTAGTCCACCTCCCGGTCCCACTTGGCCTCAGGGGGGATGACGTCCTCCAGGTGGTTGCAGGCCACGGGGCGGTACCGTCCCAGGCGTTTGAGCCGGGTGGCGGCCACGTAGGGGTTCTCCACGTTGAGCACCCCGCCCACGCAGCCGGAGGAGCAGGCGTTGAGTTCCACGAAATCCAGGTCGTGGAGCTTCTCGTCCTCCATGTCCTCCAGCACCCGGATGACGTTCTCGATGCCGTCCGCCGCCAGATACCGCTCGTGGAGGGTGGCGGCGGCCTCCCCGCCGCTGCGGCCCCAGCCGATGCCGGTGCGCCCGGCGGTGACCAGGTCCTCCCCCGGCTCCCGGGCCCGCTTCATGGCGGAGCAGAGGGCCGGGTAAATTTCACTGACGCTGACCACCAGGTCGATGTCGCTCTTGGCGGTCCCCAGGGGGTTCTTGGCCGCCGTCATCTTGGCCGGGCAGGGGGAGATGAAGATGCAGCCGATCTCCCCTGGGGGGATGCCCATCTGCCGGGAGACCTGGCGCCGGGCCATCCGGGCGGCCAGCTCCACCGGGGCCACCAGGGGCAGGACGTTGTCCAGCAGCTGGGGGAACCGCACCCGGATGAGCCGCAGCACCGCCGGGCAGGCGGAGGAGATCACCGGCCGCTCCAGCAGCCCCCGGCTGAGGAGGATGCGGGTGGCGTCGCTGACAAGCTCGGCGGCGGCGGCCACCTCGTAGACCTCGTCGAAGCCCATCTCTAGGAGCCCCGCCAGCACCACCTCGGCGTCGTCCAGGTTGTTGAACTGGCCGTAGAGGGCGGGGGCGGGGAGGGCGATCTTGTACCGGAACCGCTCCCAGTCCGCCAGGTGGTCGGTGACCGCCCGCTTGGCGTGGTGGGGGCAGACCCGGATACACTCCCCGCAGTCGATACACCGGTCCTTCAGGATGGTGGCCTTGCCGCCCCGGACCCGGATGGCCTCGGTGGGGCACCGCTTCACGCAGGTGATGCACCCCCGGCAGGCATCCCGGTCCAGGGTCACGGAATGGACGTACTCTCCCATAATCATCTTATCCCCTCTTGGGGCCGGAAAGGCCCGGCCCCGTCGTTCATGCCAATTTCACCACCATGGTGACCTTCGTTCCAACGCCCACAGTGCTGTCCACCGTCATCTCGTCGGTGTTCTTCTTCATGTTGGGCAGCCCCATGCCGGCGCCGAAGCCCAGGCTCCGGGCGCTGTCCGAGGCGGTGGACCAGCCCTCCTCCATGGCCTTGCTCACGTCCGGGATGCCGGGACCGTGGTCCTCCAGCACCATGGTGACCTTCTCCCCGTCGATCTCCACGTCGATGACCCCGCCGCCGCCGTGGATGACCAGGTTGATCTCCCCCTCGTACATGGCGATGGCCACCTTGCGGACCACCCCGGGGTCGAAGCCCAGCTTTTTCAGGGTGCTTTTGATGGCCCCGGAAGCCTCCCCGGCCCGGGTGACGTCATCCCCCGGGACCTCGTAGTGGTAGTGCAGACCGCTCATTTGATGTGCACCCCCCCGTCCAGCCCGGCCTGGTACAGCAGGCCGCAGGAGGTGAACATCCGGTGGTTGGTGGTCATCACGGCGATGCCCTTCTCCTTCGCCAGCTCCACCATCTCCGCCGAGGGCTCCTTGCGCCGGACAAAGATGATGCAGATGATGTCCATCATCTCGGCGGTGCGGATGACCTGCTGGTTC
>CANOCD010000191.1 GCA_947564495.1 uncultured Angelakisella sp.
GACGAACAGCAGGGTGGATCGATAGGAGAGAAAATAGGAAACGCCAGTGTTTACCACCGTCAGAACATAGATCAGGGGGATGCCGGGGATGTTCTTTGGCATCTCCTTGACAAAAAAGTCCAGAAAGGGGGTCAGGGACACCCCGATGACCAGGACAGCTGTCCCCACAGCCCGATATACCCGGCGGTAAAGGCGCAGCAGGGACTTGATCATCTCGGTGTCCCCCTGGGCCACGGGGCGGTAAAGGCTGTAGGTGATGGAAACGCTGAACCCCAGCTCCGCCAGGGAGAGCATGGATAGAATATCGGAAAACAGACCGCTGAGCCCCAGATACTCTTTCCCCAGCAGAAGGACGAAGGCCCGGCGGGAGACAAACTTCAGCACAGCCAGCACAAGCTCGCTGGCGGCGGTCAGTTTCAGGTTTTTGGTGACGGTCTTTACCTGCTCCACGGAACTTCCCCTCGCCTGTTTTTCTTGTGTCCCTTGTAGAGGGCGGCGGCGGCCCGGAAAAAGGGGGTGCCGGCGCAAAGGAGCAGTTCCGCCGTGATCCCCTTTTTCTCCGGGCAAAGGGCCAGGGCCTTCCAGCTGAAATGCCGCCGGGCGTGGTCCCGGAACCGTCCCAGGCGCCGGGTAAGGGACCCGTCCGCCACGCCCCCCTCCGCCGCCTCCATAGCCAGCCGGGCGGCGGTGTCCATAGCCACCTGGCGGAAGGCTGTCTCCCCCTCCGGGAAAGCGGCGGCGGCGTCCCGGCAGATGCCGTCCAGGACAGCAAGGACGGTGCATCTTTTTTCGCTGACGCCGCTGTTGACAAGGCTCCCCTCCCGGGTGGTGTAGTGGTACAGCCGGTCCGGCAGGAAGGCGATCTTCCGGACCTCTTTCAGCAGCTGATAGAAAAACAGGAGGTCCTCGCAGCAGAGGGCCCGGTCCTCAAAGGGATGGTCCCGGACCAAGGCCGCAGGGTAAAGTTTGCCCCAGGCCGTCCACAAAAAGGGGCCCCGCCGGGCCAGGCAGAGGGCCGCCTCCGCCGGGGAAAGGACACCGCCGGGTCCCTCCCGCAGCTTCATCCCCTCGGTCCCGCAGATGCTGATATTCGCCCCGGTTTCGGTCAAACAGCGGTACAGCCGTTCCAGCAGCTCCGGCTCCACCCGGTCGTCCGAATCCACAAAGGAGAGATACTCCCCCCTGGCCCTGCGGACCCCTTCGTTCCGGGCGGCGGAGATCCCTCTGTTTTCCGGCAGATGCACAACTTGGAGCCGGGGCTCCTTTTCGGCCCAGCGGTCACAGAGAGCCCCGCCGCCGTCGGTGGAGGCGTCGTCCACGGCGATGATCTCGATCCGCCGGTAAGTCTGGGCCGCCAGGGAGGCCAGACACTGGTCCAGGTAGCCCTCCACATTGTACACCGGGACCACCACGCTGATGAGCGGTCCTTTCATCTGTCCCCGCCCCCGTTTGTTCCCAGGGCGGCCAGCCCCCAAAACGCCGCCACGCTGACATACAGGGCCAGGATGGCTACGGCGTCCTTTTTCCTGGGGCAGCGGGCCAGGGCTTTCCAGCTGAAGCAGCGCCGGACATTCCCCTGGACACGCTTCAGGTAGTCCCAAAGCCGTCCCTCCGACGCTCCCTTTTTTACCGCAAGCACCGCCAGGCACCGGTCAGCCTCCAAGGCCACTTGGCGAAAATCCTCCGCCGCTTCGGGAAAACGCTCTGCCACGTCCCCGCAGATCCATTCGTTCACCGCCAGGGAGGTGCATTTCCTGGGGCTGACGCCGCTCTGCATCTGGCTTCCTTCCCGACAGACATAGTGGTACAGACGGTCCGGCAGGTAACTGACCCGCTCCGCCTTCTGGAAAAGCTGGTACAAAAACAGAAGGTCCTCGCTGTAAAAGACCGATTCGTCAAAGGGGGTCTCCCTTACCAGGCTGGCCCGGTACAGCTTCGCCCAGGGCACAAAGCCAAAGGGCCGGCTCTGGGCAAGGCAGCGGACGGCCTCCTCCCGGGAAAAGACCGCCGGGGGACCGTCCTGAATGGAAACGCCCTCCGCCCCGCAGGCGCAGACGTCCGCCCCGGTCTCGGCCAGACGGCGGTACAGCTTTTCCAGCAGTTCCGGCTCGGCCCAATCGTCGGCGTCCACAAAGGAAAGATATTCCCCCCTGGCCCTGCGGACCCCCTCGTTCCGGGCGGCGGAGGGCCCCCGGTTCTCCGGAAGGCGCACCACCCGGAGCCGGGGCTCCTTTTCCGCCAGACGGTCACAGAGATCCCCGCTGCCGTCGGTGGAGGCGTCGTCCACCGTGATGATCTCAAAGTTCCGGCAGGTCTGGGCCAGCAGGGAGGCCAGGCACCGCTCCAGATAGGCCCCGGTGTTGTACACCGGCACCACCACGCTGATCAACGGTTCCATCACTCCACCTCCTCCAAAAGCCGGCGATACTGTTCCGCCAGGCGGCTGTGCATCCGTTCCAAAGAAAAAAGCTCCTTCACCCGCTGCCGGTTCCTTTGGGACATCCCGCAAAGGAGTTCCACGTCCCCGCTGAGGCGCAGCAGCCCCTCCGCCAGGGCGGGGATGTCTCCCGGTTCCACCAGGATGCCGTTCTCTTCGGTGACCGCCTCCGGGATCGCCCCGGCGGTGGTGCTCAGAACGGCTTTCCCCGCCGCCATCCCCTCCAAAACGGAAAGGGGCAGGCCCTCGTGGTAGGAGGGCAGCACGATGGCGGCGGCCTCCCCCAGCTGCCGGAGCGTTTCCTCCCGGCCGATCCACCCCAAAACGGTGACGCTCTTCTCCAGCCCCTTTTCCGCCACCAGGGCCTGGGCCTTTTCCACCTCCCCGTCCCCGGCCAGGCGGAGGGTCAGTTCCGGGTCCCGGCGAAGAGCCAGCTCCATGGCGGCGATCAGGTCGTAGGTCCCCTTCCGCTCCCCCAGCCTGCCCAGCATGAGGAAAGCCCGCCGGTGTTCCGCCGGGTCCCCCGCCGCCTGCTCAAACAGGGCGGGGTCCACCCCGTTGTACAGCGTTTCACAGGCCGCCATGGAAAAGCGGGCCTCCAGTTCCCGCTTCCAGCTGTCCGACAGGGCCAGCACCAGGTCCGCCCGGCGGAAGAAGTCCTCCACCACTCGCTTTTTCCAGCCGCCAAGCCGGTCGTAAAAGGCGAGGAACTCCGCCCCGTGGATATGGACCACCACCTTGGCCCCGGCCTTCTTTGCCGCCCGGAGGTAAAGGTATTTGCGGAAAACGCTGCCCTTCTCCGCCGTGTGGAGGTGGACCAGGTCGTACTGCTTTGCCCGGGGCAGAAAACGCAGAAAACCGTAGCAGGAATAGGCCAGCCGAAGGGGCAGGCCGCCGTCGATATAGGAGGGAAAGCTGTCGATGGAAAATTCCCGCCCCAGCCACGGGCTCTCCCGAAGTCCCCGGATGACCCCGGCCATCCCGCCTCGGGACCCGGTCTCGCTGGGGCCTGTCTCCAGGATCTTTTTCAAATCCGGCAACCTCCTTTGCAGGCGTGGATCTACAGGGAGTCGATGTATTCCGCCACCGAAGCGGCAAAGACCACGGTGTTGGAGGGGTACTCCCTGTAGGCCCGGGCCCGTGCCTCCTCCAGGGCCTGTGCCAGAAGGTCCACCTCCGGGCAGGGGCAGAGGTAGCCCTCCTTGCCCAGGGCCTCCATCAGCTGGAGCTGGTGATCGTCCACGTGTTCCCCGTACCGGGCCAAACGGGGGACCACGATCACCTTTTTCCGCCGTTTTATGGCGCTGGCGATGGTCCCCGCCCCGCCATGGGTGATCACCATGCCGCACCGGTCCAGAAGCGCCTCGAAGTCCTCTTTGTCATAGAAAGGGCGGCTGTCAAAATACCGGGGGCGATAGCTTCCCGCCCCTATCTGGGCGACGACCTCCTCCCGGATGACACCCGCCTGGAGCAGTTCGTCCACCTTTCGCAGCAGCCGGTCAAAGGGGAATTTCTGGGACCCCACTGTCACGAATATCATCTCGTCACCTCAATAAATGCCGCCAACATAGACCGCCTTGG
>CANOCD010000192.1 GCA_947564495.1 uncultured Angelakisella sp.
CTTTCCTTCTCCTCCGCCATCCGCTATCATAAAAGCGGAGGTGATACCCGTGGGAAGGCGGCGTATAATATCAATGTAGGATTCGTTTTCGACAGCGGGAAGGGAGTTGACACTATGGGTGAAAAGACCATCCGGGAGAGGAGCCAGGAGCTGGAGCGGCAGACCCTCTCCCCCAGGGCCGCCCTTTCGGCGGAGACTTTGGGGCGGGAGCATCCCGAGGAGGAGTGCCCCCTGCGGACCCCCTTCCAGCGGGACCGGGACCGGATCATCCACTGCAACGCCTTCCGGCGGCTGATGCACAAGACCCAGGTCTTTCTCTTCCCCCAGGGGGACCACTACCGCACCCGGCTGACCCACACCCTGGAGGTCAACCAGATCGCCCGGACCATCGGCCGGGGGCTGGGGCTCAACGAGGACCTCATCGAGGCCATCGCCATGGGCCACGACCTGGGCCACACCCCCTTCGGCCACGCCGGGGAGTACGCCCTCCGGGAGGTCTCCCCTGTCTGGTTCGTCCACAGCGAACAGAGCGTCCGGGTGGTGGAAAAGCTGGAGCGGGACGGCAAGGGGCTGAATCTGACGGCGGAGGTCCGGGACGGCATCCTCTGCCACTCGGACAAGGCCCCCTGGGCCCGGACCCTGGAGGGCCGGGTGGTGCGGTACGCCGACAAGATCGCTTACATCAACCACGACATCGAGGACGCCATCCGGGGGGGCATCCTCCGGGAGGGGGACCTCCCCTGGGAGACCAAGGTGGGGCTGGGCCAGACCAAGAGCCAGCGGATCACCACCCTGGTGACCTCTATCATCGAGAACAGCGGCGACGACATCCAGATGGACGGCGAGACTTTCCGGCTGTACAAGACTCTCCAGGACTTCCTCTTTGAGGCGGTGTACAAGGACCCCGTGGCCAAGGGGGAGGAGGGCAAGGCCAAGAAGATCATCCAGCAGCTTTACGGCTGGTTCGTGGAGCGCCCGGAGAAGCTCCCGGCGGAGTACGCCGGCATCCGGGAGGAGGAGGGGGTGCAGCGGGCGGTGGTGGATTACATCGCCGGGATGAGCGACCGGTACTGCATTGCGACCTTTGAGGATATTTTCGTGCCGAGGCCCTGGACCAGGTGAGCACCTGGAGGCATACCCTACCCGGCGCTTCGCGCCTTAACGCTGTGCGGGGCGGAAGTTTCTGCCTGGAGTCATAAGCGGAGGAAGGCGAAAGGCGGAAAGGTCCTTTGCGGGGGCTGAGGGGCGGGCTTTTGGGGCTTGGCTTTGTTGTTGAGAAAGGACGGGAGGATGAAGCGGGTTTTTTCTTTGTTTTGGACGGCGGTCCTGGTGCTGTCCCTTTGCGCCTGCGGCGGGACGATCTGCCCGGAGCCCTCTTCGCCGTCTCCGGCGGAGGCGCCGCCAGCCCCGGCGGGGAGTTCTTCGCCGGTAAGCGAGGGGTCGGAGAGTTCTTCTGTGCCGGAGGCTGTTCCGGAGGTCACACCGGAGCCGGAGCCCCAGGAGGAGGCGGTCCTTGTCCCTGCCCCGGGGGTGGAGGTCAAGACGCTTCTTGCCTGGGAGCCGGACGGGCGGCGGGTGGAGATCCCCTTCCCGGCCAAGGACGGGCGGGTGCTGGTGGAGTTCTACGGCAGGGACCTTGCAGGCAGCACCATTCTGGGCTTTGACCTGGAGAGCGGGGAGGCAGAGGCCAACTTTGTGTCCATGCGGGGGGAGGGCGGAAAGAATTGGGACCTGCGCCAGTCCTTTGACGAGGAGTGGGCCTTTCGGACTTTTTCCGCCAATGGCTACAACAGCACCGGCTGGAACCAGGGGGGCGAGGGGTACAGTCTCCCCAATTATTTCCTGAACGGGGGGACGCTGGCCAGCCTCAAGGACCGGCGGCAGTATGGCGGCCGCTGGGACTGGGACGCCTGTCCGGAGCGGGACCTTCTTACCTGGACTACTCCCGAGGGGCTTTGGCTGGCTGCCGCCGACGGGAGCGGGGCCAGGTTGGTCCTGGCCACCGGCCAGATCGGTCAACAGCCCGCTTTTGCCCAGCGGGTGGAGGACTGCAAGGACCTCCCGGCGGAGATGGCCGTCACCTTTATGAGCCCCCGGCTGATGGACGGCGGGCGGGTCATCGTGGTGGACTTCGGCTCCCCCGGGAGCCAGATGCTCCACTGGGGGCTGGCGGTTTTGGAGATCGCCAGCGGCAATGTCTCTTGGTATGACCCCTTTCTCCTCACCACCGGGGAGAGGCTGGAGTACCTGGACGACACCACCCTTTTGGCCGGGATGTCCAAGATCGACGTGACCACCGGGGAGACGGAAAAAGCCTGGGGGTGGACCCTCACCGGGCGGGGTGCCATCTTTTCCGGGGACTTTGTCCACTACTTCGGCGGCGAAAGGACGGCGGCGGGGCATGAGCTGTTCGCCTGCTCCATGGATGATTCCCAGGACGCCCCGGCGGTCCTTACCGCTACGGGTTACCAGCGGCTTTTCCCCTTCTGGAACTCCGCTATTGATGACCGGCGGGTGATCTGTGAGTACGAAAAGCCGGGGGAGGCGGGGCTTTTGCTGGTGACCCTGCCGGAATAGGAAAGGAGACGCCATGAAGCGTTTTGCGGCTTTGGCGGCGGCGCTTTGTTTGGGGCTGGCGGGGTGCCAAAGTCCGGCGGAGGCCGCCCCTTCGGAGCCCGAGCCGGAGGTCCCGGCCCTTGCCCCCGGGCCGGGGGTGGAGGTCAAGACGCTTCTTACCTGGGAGCCGGGAAGCCGACGGGTCCTGGTCCCCTTTCCCGCCAGAGAGGACCGGCTGCTGGTGGAGGTCCACGTCCAGACCGGACAGTGGACAGAGGTCCAGCTGGCGGGGTTCGACCTGACCACCGGGGAGGAAGGGTATTTTGCCCGTGTGGCTAAGTTTGACGGCTTTGAGTACCGCCAGCCCTTGGACGTCCCCGGCTGGGAGGTCAAGATCTTTCACGGCGTGTCCTACCAGCACGATTCCTGGACAGGCACTCTCGGCGGTTACACCCTGCCCGAATCTCTTTGGGAGGGCCGCAGGACCTACAGCGGCCGGCACGACTGGGACGCCTGGCCGGAGCGGGACCTTCTTGTTTGGACTACTCCCGAGGGACTTTGGCTGGCCGCCGCCGACGGGAGCGGGGCCCGGCTGGTCCTGGCCGTCGGAGAGGTCGCCAAACAGCCGGACTTCGCTTTTCTGGAGGGGGAGGCGGCTCTTGCCCTCCAGTGCCCCCGGCTGATGAACGGCGGCAGGACTGTCGTGGTGGACTTTGACCTCCCCGGGAGCCCCACGGGGCACATCGGGCTGGCGGTCCTGGAGATCGAGACCGGAAAAGCGTTTTGGTACGCCCCTTTCGCCAATCCCCTTTGGGGCGGCTTGGAATATCTGGACGACACCACCGTCCAGGCGGGTCATTTGCAGATCGACGTGGTGACCGGGGAGGCCAGGGAGGTCTCCCGCCATATCCAGGCGGGCGGGCCCTACTTTGTTGCCACCACCGGGGACTTTTCCCGCTACTTCGCCTGCGACACGGAGGCGGGGCTGGCGGTCCTCTCCCCCGAGGGCGGCCGGGAGCCGGAGACGGTGCTGACCGCCATGGGATACCGGGAGTTGTCCCTCTGTCACGCCGTTGACGGGCGGCGGGTGATCTGTGAGTACGAAAAGCCGGGGGAGGCGGGGCTTTTGCTGGTGACTTTGCCCGACTGAAACGAAAGGAGGGCCGCCCTATGAAACGGGACCTTGCTCTTTTGCTGGCGGTTGTCCTCTGCTTGACGCTGGCGGGGTATTGGGGGGCGGGGGGACCCTCCCCTGGGCCGGGGGTGGAAAGTTCTGCTGTGCCGGAAAGCCCAGCGGTCCAAGAGGTGCCCCCAGCCAGTGAGAGCCCGGCGAAGGAGCCCGCCTCGGAGGTTCCAGAGCCAGGGGAGCCCGAGCCCGCCCCGGAACCCGAACCCGAACCTGTCCCAGAGCCGGTGCTGACCGTTTCGCCGGGGGTGGAGTGCAGGACGCTGCTCACCT
>CANOCD010000193.1 GCA_947564495.1 uncultured Angelakisella sp.
GTTGCCGATACCGGCTTTATCCTGCTTTGCAGCTACAGCGTCAACGGCTCGGAGCCGGAGCTCATCGCCTATCAAAAGAGGTAAGCCTGTTTGCTGGGCGGCTGTCCACCACGGACGGCCGCCCTTTTTTGGTGTCGGGAAGAAAGAATGCTTTTGTTTTGACATCCCGCTTAGTCTGTGGTAAACTTTAGCCACAACAAAACCGGGAGGTACCCCCATGAGCCTGTTTTCCACCGCCGACGTCATCGGCTCCGCCTGCACCCTGGCCCTCCTGCTGGAGGTCTCCGCCACCCCCAAGCCGGGGCTGGTGGACCGGCTGGGCAACGGGGCCCACGACGATATGGATTTTTCCACCTTTCTGGCCAGCGCCGCCGCCATCGCCCCCTACTTTTCCGCCTGCGCCCGGGAGGGGCTGGCGCTTTCCGCCCCCGAGGAGGCCCTGGGCCGCATCCGCCCTTTGGGCGTCCAATGCGACCGGGTGATGCTGGCCGCCACCAAGGGGGCCAACACCCACAAGGGGGCCATCTTCTCCCTGGGCATCCTGGCCTGCGCCGCCGGATACGCCAGCCGGGCGGGGGACCTTTCCCCCAACCCCGTCTGCGCCGCCGCCGCCGTTATGGCCGCCCCGGCCCTGGGAGATTTTGACGCCCCTGACCCCGGTACCAAGGGGCTGCGCCTCTATGCGGAACAGGGGGTCACCGGCGTCCGGGGGGAGGCAGCCTCGGGCTTTGCCTCGGCCCGCCAGTGGGCCCTCCCGGTGCTGGAGGACCTTTCGGGCAAGGATTTTACCGAAAACGACATCCACCTCCAGGCTCTGCTCCTCCTTATGGCCAACGTCCGGGATACCAACGTCCTGGCCCGGGGCGGGGAGGAGGGCCTGGCCTACGTCCGCACCGCCGCCCGGGAACAGCTGGCCCGGGGCGGGGCCCTTTCGGTGGACGGAAAGGCCCGGCTCGTGGCCATGGACAAGGACTTCACCCGGCGGAACCTGAGCCCCGGGGGCTGCGCCGACCTGCTGGCGGTGGCCATCTTCCTCCACCGGCTCCCCGGCCTGACGGGAAGGGAGGGGTCCTTGTGGCAGTGAACGAAGAACTGCTCCGGGTGCTGGAGGCCCGGGAGGAGCGGTGGAACCGCCGCCTGGCCCTGAGCCGGGGGACAGGGCGGACCCTGGTCACCGTCACCCTCTGCCTGCCGGTGGCCTACCGTGCCGCCCCGGAGTTCGGGGCGCTGCTGGACCGGCTCTTTGCCCTCCTCCGGGATGGATTGGCCCGGGAGGGGCTGGACCTCCGGGAGGAGGAGCCCCTGGAGGGGGCCGACGGCCCCGCCCGGTTCCTCACCACCCCTGCCCCCGCCGGGGAGGTGAAGCGCCTCTGCGTGGAGGCGGAGGAGCGGCTGCCCGGGGGGCGGATGCTGGACATCGACATCATGGACGGGGCGGGGGAGCCGGTGGGCCGGTCCGCCCTGGGCCTGCCCCCGAGGAAATGCTTCGTCTGCGGGGAAGCCGCCGCCGTCTGCGTCTCCCGGAAGGTCCATCCCCGGGAAGAGATCGACGCCCGGGTGGAGGAACTTCGTCGGGCCTGTCTGGCAGGATTGGAGGCGGGAGCGAGGTGAGATTCCACTTTCTCCTCAACCCCGCCGCCGGCAAGGGGGAGGCCCCCCGGCTGGGGGCCCGGGCGGCGGAGGCTTTCCGGGAGGGGGGCTGGGACTGCACCCTCTACACCACTGCCGGCCCGGGGGACGGGGCCCGCTACATCCGGCAGGAGCTGGCCCGCCGCCCGGGGGAGGAGGCGGTCTTTTTCGCCTGCGGCGGGGACGGCACCGTCCGGGAGGCGGCCCAGGGGCTCCGGGATCAGAAGGGGGGCATCCTGGGCATCCTGCCCTGCGGTTCGGGGAACGACCTGGTAAAGAGCTTTCCCGGGCGGGATTTCGGCGACCTTTCCGCCCAGCTGGCGGGGGACGTGGCGCCCATGGACCTCATCGACTTCTGCGGCAGGACGGTGGTGAACCTCTGCAACTGCGGCCTGGACGCCGACGTGGCCCACAATATGCCCCTGTTCCGCCGGTGGCCGGGGGTGTCGGGGAGCATGGCTTACAAGCTGTCCATCCCCTACACCTTTTTCCGGCCCTTGGGGAAAAGGGCGGTGGTCCGCCTGGACGACGGGCCGGAGGAGGAGCGGGAGCTGCTTCTGCTGGTCTGCGGCAACGGGCAGTATTACGGGGGCGGGTTCCGGGGGGCGCCGCTGGCCAGACCGGATGACGGGCTGCTGGATGTCTGCATGGTGCCCAGGCTGGGGCGGGGGAAGATCCTGGGGATCATCGGGCGGTATCAGAAGGGGCGGCACGTTTGGGACGAGGATCTGCGGGCGCTGGTGACCTATCGACAGGCACAGCGGGTGGAGGCCAGATTTGAGGGGCCGGTGACGCTGTGCGCCGATGGGGAGACGTTTCTGGGGGACCGGCTGACGGCCCGGGTGCTGCCGGGGGCGGTGCGGCTGTGGAGGGCGGCCCAAGCCAAGCACAAGGTATGATCCGGGCCAAGCAAAGTTTAGGGCCGCCCTTTTTCAAAGGGCGGTGGAGTCCAGAGGCGAAGCCTTTGGTCGCTCCCGCAGGAGCGAAATACCCCTGGGCGGTGGCGGTCTGTACGGATGTATGGGCCGGGCCGCTGGACCCAGGAACGGGCCTATCAAAACCAGGCCGCACAAAAAACAACAAAACCAGGAAAGGGTTGCAAATTACCCTTCCCCGGTTTTGTTTTCTCGAAGTGACAACCTGCGGCCGGTAACGAGCCTGCACCCACACCCAGCCGCAAGAGCGCCCCTCGCTTGCGCCCTGTACCGCCTGCCCTTCCGGACAGGCCGAAGGCCGAATCCGGAACGCACAGACCAAAGCCCCAAGCTCCAAGGACAAACACGCCCCCGGAAAAACTCACTCCCCCGGCGGGATCTCCCCCACACCCTTCAGCACATGGGCCGGGCGGTAGGGATACCGGTCGATCTCCTTCTGGCTGGTGACCCCGGAGAGGACCAGGGCGGTGTCCAGGCCGGTCTCGATGCCGGCGATGATGTCGGTGTCCATCCGGTCGCCGATCATGGCGGCCTCCGCCGAGTGGCACCCCAGGAGCTTGAGGCCAGTACGCATCATCAGGGGGTTGGGCTTGCCCACGAAGTAGGCCGTCTTGCCGGTGGCCAGCTCGATGGGGGCCGCCAGGGCCCGGCAGGCCGGGGCGATGCCGCCCTCCACCGGCCCAGTGAGGTCGCTGTTGGTGCCGATGAGCTTGGCCCCCGCCAGAACCAGGGTCACCGCCTTCTGGATGTTCTCGAAGTTGTAGCTGCTGGTCTCCCCCACCACCACATAGTCTGGGTTGACGTCGTTCATGGTGATGCCCGCGCTGTAGAGGGCTCCCACCAGGCCGGGGGCGCCGATGACGTAGGCGGAGCACCCCGGGGCCTGGCGGCTGAGAAAGCTGGCGGTGGCCAGGGCGCTGGTGTAGAAGTGGCTCTCGTCCACGTCCAGGCCCATCCGGGCCAGCTTCTGCTGGAGCTCCTTGGGGCTGCGCTCGCTGGAGTTGGTCAGAAAGAGGAAACGCTTGTCCTCCCGGTAGAGCCAGTCCACGAACTCCTTGACTCCGGGGAGCAGCTTGTTCCCGTGATAGATCACGCCGTCCATATCGCAGAGGTAGCCTTTCCTGCTGCGGAGCAGTTCTAAATTGTTTTCCATACTTTGAGCCTCCTTTGGTTTTGTTCACTTTTCATAATCCACATCACCCGGATTATACCATTTGCACAATGAACTGGCAAGGGGTATTTTGTAAAGTTTTTCCCTTTTGGGTGGGTGGGGGCGGATTTTTAGGCTCTACGCAGGGTTTTTCGGGGGGGATGGGCCGGGGCGCTCGTTCCGGATTCGGCCTTCGGCCTGTCCGGAAGGGCAGGCGGTACAAGGCGCTGGCGAGGGGCGCTCCTGCGGCTGGGTGTGGGTGCAGGCTCGTTACCGGCCGCAGGTTGTC
>CANOCD010000194.1 GCA_947564495.1 uncultured Angelakisella sp.
TCGGTGGCGCTGGAAAGGCCGGTGGTCTCCAGGTCAAAGACGATGTACTCCCCGTGGATGGGCTCCTCGCAGGGGCCCTTGACGGCGGGGACCATGTCGTCCACAAAATAGCCCTCCACCCCGTAGATGATCTTGAAATCCGGGTTCTCCTTCCGGGCCTTCTCGGCGGCGGCCATGGCCTCTGGGAAAGCCTGGACCACCCCGTGGTCGGTGATGGCGATGGCCTTGTGCCCCCACTTGGCGGCCCGCTTCACCAGCTCCGCCGCCGGGGTCATGCCGTCCATGGCGGACATGGCGGTGTGGCAGTGGAGCTCCACCCGTTTTTCCGGCTCGTCGTCGGTGATGGTCTTTTTCTGGACGGTGCTGATGGCCACCGGGCTCATGGTGACGTCCCGGTCGAACTTGTTGTAGGCCACCTCCCCCTGGGCGATGATGGTGACCCCGGGCTTCAGGGCCTCTGTCAGGGCGTCCTTTTTCTCCTTCTCGGCAAAGATCTTCAGGTCGATGGAACTGGTGTAGTCGGTGATGCTCACGGTGAGGATGGACCGGCTCCCGTCCTTGATCTCCCGGGAGGCCACGTTGAAGATGTCCCCCCAAAGGACGGTGCGCCCCGTCTCGGCGTTGACCCCGATGATCTCCACCGGGGGGGTGCGGATCTCCTTGCCCATGACCACCGAGGCGGTGCCGGGGACAAGGGGCAGGCGGGGATCGAACTCCCCGGCGTAGCTCCGGCGCTTGGGGGCGGCCTTCCTCTCCCCCGAGGAGGCGGAGGGCTCCCAGGGGGGCGTCCCCCCGGCCTGGGCCTTGGCGGCGGTGACCACCTTGGGGCTGTGGTCCTCCTCCAGGGGGGAGGCCATCTGCTCCACCGCCCCGGTGAACTCCACCGTGGGGCGCAGGCCGAAATCCCGCTGGATGAGCCGGGCCAGCTTCTCCTCCAGCTCCAGCTCCCGGAGGAACTCCCCGCCCCCGTTTTTCAGGGTGACGGAGAACCGCTTTTTCTCCTTGTCATAGCTGGCCGTGGCCCCAACCAGAAACCCGTTGATGGGCACCCCCGAGGCGGCAAGCTCCCCGGCCAGATTGCCCAGGCATTCCCCGGAAAGCTGGTCCGGGTCGTACCGGCACCGGATGGAAAAGTCCTCCAGAAGGCAGGCCAGGCGCATCTTCTTTTGGACAGCGCAAAGCTCGCCCCTGTCCAAAATGGCGTCAGAGGCGAGGCTGACGGTCATCTTCTCCTTGTTTTCCGAAAGGGCGATCCCCTCCACCCGGGCGGCGGCCACCGCCGGGGGGAGGTCCCCGAACCTTCCGAACAGTTCTCCAAATGTACTCAAGCTGTCATTTCTCCTATTTCCTGCAAAGGACCAACTCCGCAAACTGGCCATACCGGCTGACCTTTTCCAGGCGGAACCGGAAGACGGCCTCCTTTTGGGTGAAAAGGGGGATTCCCGCCCCCAGCAGCACCGGGGCGATCTGGATGGTCATGCTGTCCACCAGGCCGGCGTCCAGAAGGGGGGCCAGGATGGTGTTCCCCCCGATGACCCAGACCTTCTTCTCCTTGGGGAGGCTCCGGACAAACTCCGCCACGTCCCCCCGGGCCGGGCGGAACCCCTTCCGGCGGAAGGTCTCGTCGTGGGTAAAGACGTAGTTCACCGTTGCGGGGTAGACCTCCTCCGGGGCCCCCAGGCCCTCGATCTCCCGGAAGGTCCTGCGGCCCATGAGGGTGATGTCCATCTGGCGGTAAAACTCTTCGTAGCCGGTCTCCCCGACCTCCCCGGTCTGGTGGAGCCAGTCCAGACGGTGGTTTTTGTCCGCCAGGTAGCCGTCCAGGGTGACGCAGCCATAAAAAAAGACGCTCACGGCCTTCCCTCCCCTTCCAGGTTTTTGACAAGCCGGACCCCCTCCGCCATATAAGGTTCCCCCAGCTGCTCGGTTTTGTCCGGGCGGTAGCCGTGCTTCTGGTAGAAGGCCAGGGCGCCCCTGTTCCGGCGAAAGGCCCAGATGACCACCCGGGTCCGACCCTTTTCCCGGGCCAGCCCTTCCCCGAAGTCCAGCAGCCTGCCGCCGATGCCCTTACCCCAGGCCTTTTCCGCCACATAGAGCCGCCACAGCTCAAAGGCGCCGGGGCGGTCTTGGTCCCCGGTGTCCCCAGCGGAAAGGAGGGCCAGGACCTCCCCGTCCTCCTCCCAGACGTATTCCTCCAGACGGCGGGAACGGAAGTCCTGCTCCAAGGCGGCGGCACGCTCCCGGCAGCCCTTGTCGTCCAGCAGGGCCGGGGAGACATACCCGGCGTAGGTGGCACGCCAGCCGTCGTTGACGATGGCGGTGGCCGCCGCAAAGTCCCGTTCGGTCAAAGGGCGTATCATCGGTTTTTCCTTTCAGCAGATGTAAAGGGACAGGACTTTCCAGTCCCGATCCCACCAGCACTCGATAAAATGCCCGAATAAAAGCTCCCGGTTGGAAAGACAGGCCCCGACGCTGGCGTTTGACAGGTCCAGGACGAAAGAATCAAAAATCAGGCGGCGGCACAGCTCCTCCGGGGAACCGGCGGCCTTTTGGTCCACCCCGTAAAAGTCGAAGAACTCAGGCCGGAACGCCCCCTTGATCAGAGCGTCGGCGTTGTCCGCAGCCTCTTTCAGCTTGTCCAGGTAGAGGCCCACTGCGGCCTCGTCCGGAAGAGCCTCATTCTCCGTGAGGATGGAATACCCCGGAGGGTCGTCAAAGGGGCAGGCAAAGCGGCTGTGTCCCCCCAGGACCGACTGGACCAACCGGGGGTCCACATCGTAGGCGGCGGTCAAAGCCGCTCCACCTCGGCCAGGAGGGCGGCCACCGCCTCCCCCTCCGGGACCTTCCGGAGAATCTCCCCCTTGCGGAACAGAAGGGTCTCCCCTTTCCCCCCGGCAAGGCCGATGTCGGCGTCCCGGGCCTCCCCGGGGCCGTTGACGGCGCAGCCCATGACGGCCACCTTGATGTCCTTTTTGCAGTCCCGAAGGGCCTCCTCCACCTCCCCGGCGATGCGGAACAGGTCCACATGGCACCGGCCGCAGGTGGGACAGGAGACCAGGCGGGGGCCGTTCTTCTCCAGGCCCAGGCCCCGAAGAATATCCTTGGCGGCGTAGACCTCCCGGACCGGGTCGGCGGTGAGGGAGACCCGGATGGTGTCCCCGATGCCGTCGGCGAGAAGGGCACCGAAGGCGGCGGCGGACTTCACAAGGCCCATCCGCTCGGTGCCCGCCTCGGTGACCCCCAGGTGGAAGGGGCAGTCCACCTTGTCCGCCACCAGGCGGTAGGCGGCCACGGTGGTGAAAACGTCGGAGGACTTGATGGCCACCACATAGTTGTCAAAGTCGAACCGCTCCAGCAGGCGGATGTTGAGAAGGGCGCTTTCCGCCAGGGCCTCCGCCGTGGGACGGCCGTATTTTGCCAGGACCTCCTTCTCCAAGCTGCCGGAGTTCACCCCGATGCGGATGGGCAGGTCCTTTTCCCGGCAGGCCGCCACCACCTGGCGGACCTTCTCCGGGTCCCCGATGTTGCCGGGATTGATGCGGATCTTGTCCGCCCCGGCGTAAGCCGATTCGATGGCCAGGCGGTAATCGAACTGGATGTCCGCCACCAGGGGCATGGGGCTGGCCTCCTTGATGGCCTGGATCAGCCGGGGGCCGCCCTCCGACGGAATGGCAACCCGGTTGATCTGGCAGCCCGCCTCGTAGAGGGCCCTGGTCTGCCGGGCGTTGGCCTCCAGATCATCCAGAGGGGCGCAGAGCATGGACTGGATGGCAATGGGGTTGCCGCCCCCGATGGTCACCGGCCCGATCTTTACCGCTTTTGATTGACGACCCATAGCTTGTTACCTCGTTATAAGAGTATAGGGCTACTTCCCTACCAGCTTCATCACGTCGCTGAAGGTGACCACCCCCACGAAGAAAAGGAGGATCATCATGCCGGCGGCGTTGATGTAAGCCTCGTACTGCTGGGGGATGGGGCGGCGGA
>CANOCD010000195.1 GCA_947564495.1 uncultured Angelakisella sp.
AGAAACAGCGAGATTTTTCTTGCTATTTCCCCGAGATCGCATTTTTTAGTGTATTATCATATTAGCGTAGTAGCACGATAAAGTATATAATAGCTCCATCACCTGAAAGAGCCCCGGCGGAAGGGACCAGACACGGCATCCTTCCGGGGCGGACATCAAACAGTTATGGAGGTATCCCTATGAAACGGTTCCTTTCCGCCATCGCCCTCACCCTGGTCCTGGCCCTGCTTGCCGCCTGCGGGGGAAGCCCCGCTGCCGCTCCCGCCGCATCCCCCGCCCCAAGCGAAGCCCCCTCCCCTGCCCCGGAATCCCCGGCGGCCCCGGAAAACAGCGCCCCGGCCATCACCAAGCTGGTCATCGGTCTGGACGACCAGTTCCCGCCTATGGGCTTCCGGGACGACAAGAACGAGCTGGTGGGCTTTGACATCGACCTGGCCAAGGCGGTCTGTGACAAGCTGGGCATCGAGGCGGTCCCCACCCCCATCGACTGGACCGCCAAGGAGTTCGAGCTGAACGGCGGCAAGGTGGACGTGCTGTGGAACGGCCTCACCATCACCGACGCACGGAAGGACGCCATGCTCATGTCCCCCGCCTACATCGCCAACGCCCAGGTCATCATCGTCAAGAAGGACTCGGGCATCAAGACCCTGGCCGACCTGGCCGGGAAAACGGTGGCCCTCCAGGAGACCTCCTCCGCCGACGAAGCCTACGCCGCCTGCTCCGCCGCCGGCACTGAAAAGGAGCTGGTCAAGGCCCCGGAGAATATCTCCCTCTTTAACGACCTGAAGATCGGGCGCATCGACGCCGTGGTCATCGACAAGGTGTTCGGGGACTACTACATCGCCGAAAACGGCGAGGGCAAGCTGGAGATGCTGGAGGACCAGCTGGCCGACGAGGAGTACGGCATCGCCTTTAAGAAAGGCAACCAGGAACTGGCCGACCTGGTCCTGGGCGCCCTGGACGAGCTGGTCAAGGACGGCACCGCCACCCAGATCAGCCAGAAGTGGTTCGGCGAGGACCGGATGATCTTCTCCTACGCCAAGTAACGCCATGGACCTTTCCTACATCATCACCACCTTTCTCCGGGTGGGGGCGGGGCTGGGGACCACTTTGAAGCTGTTCTTCATCACCATCCTGGCCTCCCTCCCCCTGGGGTTTCTCATCACCATGATGACCCGGTGTGCCGTCCCGCCCCTGCGGTGGCTGGCCCGGTGCTTCGTCTACCTTATGCGGAGCACCCCCCTGGTGCTCCAGCTGCTGTTCCTCTACTTCGGCCTTCCCTTTCTGCCGGTGGTGGGGGTGTACTTCAGCACCATGGGGCGGTTCACCGCCACCGTCTGGGGCTTCGTCCTCAACTACGCCGCCTACTTCGCCGAGATCTTCCGGGGCGGATTGCTGGCGGTGGACCCGGGGCAGTACGAGGCCGCCAAGGTGCTGGGGCTCACCCGGCGGCAGACCATCCTGCGGATCGTGGCCCCCCAGATGCTCCGGGTGGCCATGCCCTCCATCTCCAACGAGACTATCACCCTGGTGAAGGACACCTCCCTCATGTTCACCCTGGCGGTGCCGGAGGTCTTACAGTTCGCCAAATCCGCCGTGAGCTCCACCGGCAAGACCTTCCCCTTTGTGGTGGCGGGGATCATCTACCTGCTGATGAACCTGGTCATCACCTGGCTCCTAAAAGTTCTGGAAAAACGATTCGATTACTAAGGAGGCTGCGTCATGCCATTTCTGGAGGTCCGGCAGCTGAAAAAATCCTTCGGCTCCCTCCCCGTCCTGGAGGACGTCTCCTTCACCGTGGAACGGGGGGACGTCATCGCCGTCATCGGCGCTTCCGGGTCGGGGAAGTCCACCCTGCTCCGGTGTCTCATCGACCTGGAGACGGTGGACGGGGGCTGGGTGACCATCGACGGGGAGCCCCTGATCTCCGACGGGAGCTACCCCGACCCCCGGGCCCGCCGGGCCCTTCTGGGGCGGATGGGGATGGTGTTCCAGAGCTTCAACCTTTTCCCCCACATGACGGTGGCCCAGAACCTCATCCGCCCCTACGAGATGACCACCCCCGGGGCCCGGGACGGCCAGGAGAAGTGCCGCCGGCTGCTGGACAAGGTGGGGCTTTTGGACAAGGCGGAGGTCTACCCCTCCAAGCTCTCCGGCGGGCAGAAGCAGCGGGTGGCCATCGCCCGGGCGCTGATGAAAAGCCCGGAGATCATGCTCTTTGACGAGCCCACCTCTGCCTTGGACCCCCTTCTCACCGGGGAGGTGCTGGCCATCATGCGCCAGCTGGCCGAGGAGCGGATGACCATGCTGGTGGTGACCCACGAGATGTCCTTCGCCCGGGACGCCGCCACCCGGGTGCTGTTCATGAAGGACGGGACCATCGCCGAGGAGGGGACTCCGGAGGAGATCTTCACCGCCCCCAAGAACCCGGAGACAGCGGCCTTTCTGGGGTCGGTGCCCAGGTAGACCCTCTCCCCTTCCCTGCCACGGGAGGGGGAGTTTTTTCTGCCAGGCGGTTGCTCCCGGGGGACAGGTCTGGTATAATTGCCTTGGGAGGTGAGGTTCCATGACACGGGAGGAGGCCCTGACGATCCTCCGGGAGGAGGGGCTGAGCTGTTACAACTGGTACGGAGACCACCCCGTTCGGCCCAACGAGATGATCCTGGCCAAGGAGGGGGACCGGTGGGTGGTCTCGGCGGCAGACGAGCGGGCCGCCGTGACGGAAACCTCCATTGTGGATTTTGACACCGAGGAGGAGGCCCTGGACTACTTCATCCCCTTGGTCCGCCTGGAGAAAGAGGGCCGGGATTGGTCCTTCCGGGACATCCCGGAGGTGGAGGAAGTCCTGGACACGGCCTACTGGATCGCCCATCCCCCGGGGACCAAGCCCGGGAATTTTGACGCTTTCTATCCCTTTATCCTCATCCTGGCCGTGATCTTTCTGGCCGCCTTTGTTGTGGAAATGGGGTGGCTCGTTTTGATCCTCCTGGCCCTTTTGGGGCTGGGAGCCGGGGTGGTCTTTTTGGCTCGCCGGGGGATCAGGAGACTTTTCCCAGGAAAAAAGGACCAAGAATAGAATACAACGGCCCCCTCCGCCAAGCAGCGAAGGGGGCTCTTTTCTGTTCCGTTATTCGGGGGCTCAATCCTCCTCGTCGTCCTCGGTGACGACTTCGTGGATGAGGTCGGCGGTGACGGTGCGGTTGGTGATGTACACCCGCTTGTTCTGGTCCGGGGCCACGCCGATGTTCTCGGCGGTAGGCTTCTCCCCTGCCGCCAGGACCTTGGCCAGCTTGCCTACCGCCGTGCCGGTGTCCCCGCCGTTGATGCCGGTGGCGAACATGGCCAGGCCCTCCTCCACCATCTTCTGGGCCCCCTCGTCGGCCACGGTGAGGTAGATCCGGGTGTTGATGAGCCGCTCCAGCACGAACTCCTCCGGGTCGTGGAGGTAGTCGGAGATCTGCTTGGCGTAGCTGCTGCTGTCGCAGATGATCATCTCCCCCCCGGCGTAGAGGATGTTGTCCACTTCCTTCTTCAGGTTGAAGTTAAAGGCGCTGGTGACGCACTGGCGGCCCATCTCCACGGTGAGGCCGGCGTCGGTAAGATACCGGTCCAGGGGCTCCTGGTTGCCGTTCTCTTCGTAGCTGTCCTTGGTAAAGACGCCGTAGACCAGCCGGTCGTCGCTTTTCAGGTCAAAAGCCGCCTGGTTGTTGTTCCAGCCCAGGATGATGGCGTCGGCCAGCTCCCGCATGACGTTGCCGGCGGAAAAGCCCACATAATAGAGGTTGTCCATCTCCGCCATCTGCTGAGGGGTGGGCTCCTCGCCGATAAAGATGAGGATGATGTCGTTTTCCTTGGCCAGGCGGATGTACTCGTCGGCCATATCGGTGTCGAAGAGCTCCACCACAATCAGCCGGTAGCCCCTTTCCACCATCTTGCGGAACATGGCGGCCTGGTCGCCGCCGGTGGCCGCGGTGG
>CANOCD010000196.1 GCA_947564495.1 uncultured Angelakisella sp.
CTGGTTCCCAGAATTGAAGATGGCCCCGAGGGCTTGACCGTTACCAGCTGGGTGTCCAGCAATCCCGCCATTGCCACCGTTGATGAAAACGGCACTGTGACCGCCCTTGGCGAGGGCTCCGTTACCATCACCGCTATGATCGGCGACAAGATCACCGCCACCTGTGAAGTCGCTGTTGGCACCCTTTACCGCAACGTGACTTTCACCATCGGTGGTAGCACCGTGGCGACGGACCGGGTCGCCAACAACGACCCCGTTTCCGCCCCCGCCCTGGAGCGCACCGGCTACACCCTGGGCGCCTGGCAGCTGGACGGCACAAACTATAACTTCGCCCAGGCGGTCACCAGCGACCTTACCCTGACCGCCCAGTGGAACCCCAACCCCCATACCGCCACCTTCGTCTACGGCAACGGTACAGCCAACACCGTCCAGAATACCGTCTATGACGGCAAGGTCACCGCCCCCGCCAATCCTGCCCGCCCCGGTTACACCTTCGGCGGCTGGTACAACGGCGACACCCTCTATAACTTCGACCAGGCGGTCACCGGCGACCTCACCCTCACCGCCCGCTGGACCGCCATCCCCTACGACGACGATGACGACGACGATGATGACGATGACGATGACGACGACCCCCCCGCCACCATCGTGGTCCCCGATGAACCCACCCCCTTGGCGCCTACCCCCGGCACCGTCTACCCGGCGGCCCCTGACGCTCCCGTGACCCCCGTGGCCCCGGTCACGCCCCCCACCGTGGAGGTGGAGGACCCCGAGGTCCCCAGAGCCGCCCAGCCTGACGAATATCCCATCCCCGAAGCCGTCAACGTGGAGGAGTCCGACGTCCCCAAGGCCACCCTCCCCGGCTGGTCCCTGGTCAACGTCATCCTCACCATCCTCACCATCCTGGTGGCCACCCTCCAGCTCATCAGCCGCAAGCAGGAGCAGGACGACGGCTACGACGGCGAGGATAGGGACCGCCGCAGCGGATACCGCCTCCTCAGCATCGTCCCCGCCGTGGGCTCCCTCCTCATCCTTCTCCTCAACGAGAACTTCGCCGGGCCCATGGTCATGACCAACCGCCTCACCGTCATCATGGTGATGGTGGCTGCGGTCCAGGTTGGTCTTGCGGTCCTCACCGCCCGCAGCGGCGATGATCGCCAGGATGCCAACCCCGCCTGATCCCTCTTGAATAGCCCCCCTTTGCGGCCCTGCCCTCCCCCCTTTGGGAGGGTGGGGCCGCTTTTCTGCCCTGTCTCTTTGGGGGGATTCCGGGGTTTGCGGGGAAGTTCCGGAGCCGGTCCCCTGGCGGGGCCCCGGCTCCGGAAAGCGCAGGCGGTACAGGGCGCAAGCGAGGGCGCTCCTGCGGCTGGGTGACGGGCAGTCTCGTTACCGGCCGCAGGTTGTCACTCCGAGAAAACAAAGCCGGGGAAGGGTAACTTGCGACCCTTCCCCGGCCTCGTTGTTTTTTATGCGGCCTGGTTTTGACAGGCCCGTTTTCGTTTGGTCGTTGGTTCGGCGGCCCGGTCCATACGGCCTACAGGCCGCCACCGCCTAGGGGTGTTTCGCCCTCTGCGGAGGGCGACCAGGGCGTCGCCCTGGACCTACCGCCCTTTGAAAAGGGCGGCCCTAAACTTTACACCCTACATTACCTTGCGGTCGTCTTAGCTCGTGCCTGGAGTCCTAACTCCAAATCCCCCCGAAGGTCCTCACGCCGGGCGGCCCTAAACTTTGCCTGTCTCGGATTTTACCTTCTGCGTTTTTCCCCTGGACAAATCCCCCCAACCCTGGTATCATAATGCCATCATCAAACAGGAGTTGATCCATATGACCCACGGTTTCCTCAAAGTCGCCACCGCCTCCCCCAGCCTCCGTGTGGCCGACTGCCCCTATAACCAAGCCCAGATCCTCTCCACCCTGGAAAAAGCCCGGGCCCTCGATGTCCGCCTCCTCGTCCTCCCCGAACTGGCCCTCACCGGCTACACCTGCGGCGACCTCTTCGGCCAGTCCGCCCTCCTTTCCGCCGCCCAGCAAAGCCTGGAGGCCATCATCGCCGCCACCCGGGGCCACGACCTCCTCCTCGTCCTGGGCCTCCCCCTGGCGGTGGAGGGCCGCCTCTACAACTGCGCCGCCGTCATCCAGTCCGGCAGCCTCCTGGGCGTGGTCCCCAAGCGCCACATCCCCAACTACAGCGAGTTCTACGAAGCCCGGAACTTCGCCCCCGGCCCCGGGGAGGCCCGCCCCTGCCTTGTCGCCGGCCATGAGGTCCCCTTCGGCGGCGACCTGATCTTCCGCTGCCGGCAGCTCCCCGACTTCTGCCTCGGCGTCGAGATCTGCGAGGACCTCTGGGTGACCGAGCCCCCCTCCGGCAGGCTGGCGGCGGCGGGGGCCACCCTCATCGCCAACCCCTCCGCCAGCGACGAGGCCATCGGCAAAGCCGCCTACCGCCGCTCCCTGGTGAAGGGCCAGTCCGCCCGCCTCTGCTGCGCCTACCTCTACGCCGACTGCGGCCCGGGGGAATCCACCACCGACCTGGTATTCAGCGGCCACGATATGATCGCCGAAAACGGCACGATCCTTTCCGAAAGCGCCCCCTTCGGGGATGGCTTCGCCCTCACCGAGATCGACCTGGAGCGCCTCTCCGGCCAGCGCCGCCGGACCAACACCTGGCCCCCCGTCCCCCGGGGTGTCACCCAGGTCCCCTTCGGGATGGACCTGACCCCCGTCACCCTCACCCGGGAGGTCCCCCCCCTCCCCTTTGTCCCCGCCCAGGAGGCGGACCGCTCCGCCCGCTGCCGGGAGATCCTGGACATCCAGGCCCACGGCCTGATGAAGCGGGTCCTGCACACCAACGCTCCCGCCCTGGTCCTGGGCATCTCCGGCGGCCTGGATTCCACCCTGGCCCTCCTGGTCTCGGCCCGGGCCATGGACCTCCTGGGCCGCCCCCGGGGGGACATCCTGGCCGTGACCATGCCCTGCTTCGGCACCACCAGCCGGACCCGTGGCAACGCCGAGGCCCTCTGTGACGCTCTGGGGGTCACCCTCCGGACGGTGGACCTCCGGGAGTCGGTAACCCGGCATCTGGCCGACATCGGCCACGACGGTGTGACCCCCGACGTCACCTATGAAAACGCCCAGGCCCGGGAGCGGACCCAGGTCCTCATGGACCTGGCCAACCTCACCGGGGGCCTGGTGGTGGGCACTGGGGACCTTTCCGAACTGGCCCTGGGCTGGGCCACCTACAACGGGGACCATATGTCCATGTACGGGGTCAATGCCTCGGTGCCCAAGACGCTTATGCGCCACCTGGTGGCCGCCATCGCCGCCCAGTCCGAGGAGCCCCTCCGCCGGGTCCTCCTGGACATTCTGGACACCCCGGTGAGCCCCGAGCTTCTCCCCGCCAAGGACGGGGAGATCAGCCAAAAGACCGAGGAGCTGGTGGGCCCCTACGAGCTCCACGACTTTTTCCTCTACTACACGGTTCGGTGGGGATTCGCCCCCGGGAAGGTCCTGCGCCTGGCGGAGCGGGCCTTCGCCGGGGTCCACGACCGGAAAACGATCCTCCGGTGGCTGAGGACCTTCTACCGCCGCTTCTTCGCCCAGCAGTTCAAGCGTTCCTGCCTCCCCGACGGCCCCCGGGTAGGCAGCGTGGCCCTCTCCCCCCGTGGCGACTGGCGGATGCCCAGCGACGCCTCGGCGGCGGTGTGGCTCCGGGAGGTGGAGGAACTGGAGAAGGGATAGGCCATCCCAAGCCCTGCAATAACACGCCCTCTGCTACTTTGGTTTTTCCCCCAAGGTAGCGGGGGCGGTTTTTTTGTTTTGGGTCTGACATCATTCTGATTGCCGACGCTGTTTGTTTCGTTAGGCCGTGACCCTTTGGGCGTGCGCTCATCGGACTGCCATCCTAGGACCTGTCTCCGGTTGATGGCTTAACGACGTTGCCCTTCCGGCGGACCTTCTTTCTGGTTCGCCA
>CANOCD010000197.1 GCA_947564495.1 uncultured Angelakisella sp.
AACCAGAGACAGCTCCCAGGATGCAAGCCCAATGAGCGCACGCCCAAAGGGTCACGGCCTATCGACAAACCGAAGCGTCAGCAATCAGGAGCACGGGCTAGCGGGACAGGGGGGAGATTGTGCGGGGCGGTAGCGTGTAAGGCCCCCTGCGGGGGCCACCTCTCCGCCCTCTGCGTCGAGTCCTTCGGACGTGGGCTCCGCCCAACCTCCCCTTTCAGGGGAGGCACGGCCTAAGTGCCGCCTTCGGCGGTTGGCCGTGAAGGAGCGAAACCTTAGCAATCTGCGTGATGTCCCAAAAATAACAGAAAAAGAAAGCCCTCCGGCCGGAAAGGAGGCCCTCCCGCTTTGCAATACCTGGAAACCATCCTCCCCCTCTACGGCTCCCCAGCCCCGGAGGGCTGCCCCGAAGAAGAGATCACCGCCCTGCGAACCCGCTTCGGCACCCTCCCGGCAGCAGTGGAAACCTTCTACCGTGCCGCCGCCAAAACCAAACAGTTCCAGCAGGGCCAGGATACTTGGGTCCTCCCCGAGCATTATAAACAGTGGGCCTGGCTGGAGGAAACCGACGCCCTCATCCTGCTGAACGAAAACCAGGGCGTCTGCCAGGCAGGAGTGAAAAAAGAGGACCTCTCCCTCCCCGACCCGCCGGTCTATGTCACCTACCGGGACTTCACGGAGTGGAGGCTCTGCGCCCCCACAGTGACCGAGTTCCTGGCCGCCGCCCTGGCCTACGAGGCCGCCTTTACCCACGTGGCCCCCTGCTCCCCGGAGGAGTTCTATTGGTTCACCCCGGAGGAAGTGAAGAAGGTGAAGGCCCGGCTGACCCGTCTCCCCTTCTCCCTCCTGGATTGGTGCAGCGAAATGGAGATCACCCTGTACCAGAACGCCCCGGACAACCTCCTGGTCCTTATGGACTTCGGCGCCGAGGACGGGGAGCCCCAAGCCCTCTACGGCGCCGCCAGCGAACCCGGCTATCAGAAGCTGCTCACCGTGGTGGGGGGCCTGGGAGAGCCGATCTGAACCACCAAGTAAATCATACCCTGGGAGGTCATATCCATGAAAGTTGCCATCGCCTGCGACCACGCCGCCCTGCATCTCAAAGAGGCCATCCGCCTCCACCTGGAGGAAAAGGGTATCCCTTACCAGGACTTCGGCATCTATGCCGAGGGGGAAAAACGGGACTACCCCTATGCCTCCCTCTATGTGGGGCGTGCCATCCAGTCGGGGGACTGCGACTTCGGCATCGTGCTTTGCGGCACCGGTGTCGGCGTCAGCATGGCCGCCAACAAGATGGCCGGCATCCGGGCCGCCTGCTGCGGGGATTACTTCAGCGCCAAATACACCCGGGCCCACAACAACGCCAACGTCCTCTGCATGGGGGAGCGGGTCATGGGGGAAGGTCTTGCCCTGGAGCTGGTGGACGTCTTTCTTTCCACCCCCTTTGAGGGCGGCCGCCACGCCCGCCGGGTGGCGGAGATCGAGGCGTTGGAAAAAGGAACGCTGGAATAGGTATCGCAAGGGTATTGTCCTCTTTGGTCAATATCCTTTTTTACAGACTTTTTTGAGGAGGTTCTACTATGTCCATCAAGCCCTTCATCATGGATCACCCGCTGATCCAGCACAAGCTCACCCTGCTCCGGGATAAGAACACCGGTTCCAAGGAGTTCCGGGAGCTGGTCAACGAGATCGCCACCCTCATCTGCTACGAAGCCTCCCGGGACCTGCCCCTGGAGGAGGTGGAGATCGAGACCCCCATGGGCCCCGCCGTCACCAAGGTCCTCAGCGGGCGCAAGCTGGCCTTCGTCCCCATCCTCCGGGCGGGGATGGGGATGCTGGACGGGGTGCTGGCCCTGATCCCCGCCGCCAAGGTGGGGCACATCGGCCTCTACCGGGATGAGGAGACCGCCATCCCGGTGGAATACTACTGCAAGCTGCCCAGCGACATCGCCGAGCGGGACGTCATCCTCCTGGACCCCATGCTGGCCACCGGGGGCTCCGCCATCGACGCCATCACCCAGATCAAGGCCCGGGGCTGCAAGAACATCAAGTTCATGTGCATCATCGCCGCCCCCGAGGGGCTGGAGGCGGTGGGGAACGCCCATCCCGACGTGCAGATCTACTGCGCCTCTTTGGACAAGTGCCTCAACGACAAGAAGTACATCCTTCCCGGCCTGGGGGACGCCGGGGACCGCATCTACGGGACCAAATAAGCGGAACATAGCAGGAGCCCCGGGGGCCGGTTTTCCGACCTCCGGGGCTCCTTTTTGCTGCTCTTAATTCCCGGGGCACCTCTGCTGGACGGCCAGGGCCAGGCCGGAGAGCTCCCGGAGCCGCTCCAGGGCCCGGATGAGGCGGCGGCTCACGGTGGAGGGGGCCACCCCCAGCCGCTTGGACGCCCGGACGGCGCTCATCCCCTGGAGGACGCAGAGCTCCACCGCCTCCCGCTGGTCCGCCGTCAGGCAGTTTTCCAGGCCGTAGGCCAGGGCCCGGCGCAGAAACTCCCGCCTGGGGTCCTCCCCTTCCTCCTCCTGGGGGCGGGCAAGGCCGGGGAGGCGGTCCCAATCCCCCAGGGCCTCCCGGCGCTTCTTCCCCGCCAGGGGGGCGCAGTCGGCCCTACGCATAATACTCCCGGAGGTAACGGGACAGCTTCAGCAGGTCTGTCAATTCCTGGCGCATCACCTCCTCCCGCCGCTCCAGGGCCAGGGCCTCCTCGCCCCTGGCCCCGGCCAGCTGCGTCCTGATCCTTTCCAATCCGACCACCAGCCGGTCCGCCGATTCCTTGTACTCCTCCGCCAACTGCCGCAGATCCATCTTCACTGATCCTCCGTTTTTCCGGGCGGGCCCCAAAGCCTTGGCACCGTGGCCCCGAGGCCCGCTCTTTGCCCTGGGCCCAGCCGGGATGGCGGGGCCCCTGCTCCTGCCCTGTCGCCGCAAAGGGAGAACGGCGGGGGCGTTTTGGTTCCTCCGGGGACGGGGGCCCGGGAGAAAAAGAACGTTTGTTCTTAATTTAAGAGTACCATATTTTTCTGGATTTGTCAACGGGGGTTTTGGGACTGTCCCGCCATAGGGACAGCCGGCGCCGGGCCCCTTGCCTTTCGGGGCAAAGGCGGGTACAATGGGACTAGGGGGGATGCGAAATGTTTGGGACCTGGCTGAGAACCACCCGGGAGTCCTTTGGCCTGACCCAAGGGGAGTTGGCCCGGATGTCCGGCATCAGCGCCAGCGCCATCGGGATGTACGAGCAAGGCCGGAGGAAGCCAAGCCCTGCTGCCCAAGCCCGCCTGGGGTGTTTTTGGCGGGAGCGGGGGGTGGTGATGCCGGAGGTCAAGAGAAGGGCCCCGGAGGACCCCAAGCTGGTGGAGGCACTGCGGGATTTGCGGGCGGCCCCTTCCCGCCGGGGGAGATAGGAGCGGCGCCCGCCACCCTGTTTCGCTGGGCTGTGGTCCTGATTGCCGACGCTTCGGTTGTCGTTAGGCTGTGACCCTTTGGGCGTGCGCTCTTTGGGCGTGCATCCTAGGACCTGTCTCTGGTTGATGGCTAAACGACGTTGCCCTTCCGGCGGACCTTCTTTCTGGTTCGCCAGAAAGAAGGCAAAGAGCGACCAGGGCTCCGCCCTGGACCTGGGGAACGGCCAAAGGCGTCGGCCTTGGGCGGTTGTTCTAACGCCGCCGCCTGTGTGACTGGGGACTGTGCGGTCCGCTTTCCTAACTGCTGAACGGTTTCTGCGCCGTCCCCTACTGGGACGCTGTGGCGGCGGGGGCTGTACTGGCGGCTTGGCTTGGCGATTCCACTTAGCTATGCGTGGGCGTTAGCGGCCTCCTTCCGTTGGCCTTATAAGGAGATTTCCTCTGCGGAGGAAATCGAGCCCTTCGGGCAAGCGGCCTGCGGGCCGGGGGTTGGGAACGTCTTTGGTGCCTCCGGCGGAGCCCTTCGGGCTATGCCGCCGGGCGGCT
>CANOCD010000198.1 GCA_947564495.1 uncultured Angelakisella sp.
TTCCTCCTCCAGGATGCGGACGATCCGCTCCAGGCGGCGGGTGACGCTGGATTCCTCCAGGATCCGCTGCTTTTCATCGTAGTCCAGCTGGATGTTCCCGGCGATGTACTCCGAAAGGTAGAGGGGGTCCTGGGAATCCATGATGCCCAGGACCAGCTCCCGGGGCATCTTGGGGATGAGGGAGCAGTATTCCCGGAACAGGTCCTTGGCGGCCCGGACCAGGGCGCTGCAATGGACCCTCCCCCGGCCGGTGAGCCGCAGGCGGGTGGGGTAGTCCTCCACGACGCCGGAGAGGAAGGGGTCCTTCTGGGTGACCGAGAGGAGGCGGGCCCGGTACTTCCCCTCCACCAGCACCCGGAGGGTCTCGGCCTGGACCCGGATGATCTGCCGGACCTCGGCCACCACCCCCACCTTGCAGAGCTCCCCCTGGCCGGGGTCGTCGGCGTCCAGGTCGGACTGGGCCACCAGAAAGAGCCGCTTGGCGTTGGTGATGGCCTCGTTGAGGGCCAGCACCGATTTTTCCCGGCCCACGTCAAAGTGGAGGACCATGTTGGGGAACAGCACCAGCCCCCGCAGGGCCAGCAGGGGCATCTCCTCCGCCCCGGGGCCCTCCTTGGGGGCCTCCTTGGGCCGGATGGTCACCTTTTTCTTTGTGGTTTTCTCTTTTTCGTCCATCTATAAAACCACCTTTCCGGTTCTATTTCCATACGGGCCGCCGCTGAAAAACAGCCGCCCGTCTACAGGTGTTTTCTGGCTCGCAGGCGGGAACAGGTCATGCAGAAGCCCAGTTCGTCGGTCTCCATGGGCTGGAAGTATTGGCGGATATTCTGGGCCTTGAAATTTTCCCCCAGCCGGACCGGCAGGTCGGGGCGGTAACCCTTGCGGTGGCAGGCGGGGCACTCCAGGACCCGCTTTCGCAGCTCCGGGCAGCTTTCCAGGCAGCGGTCCCCGGCGCTTCGCCGGTACTCGCCGGACTGGCTCATCCCTGCCTCTCCCCTTCCCTTTTTATGGATTATGAATACTACCCCCGCAGGGGTATCTGCGAGGGTAGCTGACGTCGTGCTCAGAGCCTATTCAAGATCTCCAAGCGCGCCGACCGGACGGGGATTTTTTCGTCCTGCAAGGCACAAAAACGCAGTCCAGCCTTTATGGCTTACAAGTTTTTGTAACGCCGCAGGGCGGAAAAAGACCCGTCCGAACGGCGTGCGGGGAGATTTTGAATAGGCTCTTAGGAAGCGGAACCCCGTCTCGGCCGGGGCTGTACCGGGACCGGCGGCTGTCTCAGGGTGAGGCGCACCGGCTTTTTGTGGGGGTTGTGATGGAGTTCCGGCTCCCCTTCCCCGGTGACGCAGTCCTTGGTGACCCGGATGTGGTCGACGGTGGCGTCGGAGGGGGTCTGGAACATCAGGTCCCCCAGGACGCTTTCCATGATGCCCCGGAGGCCACGGGCCCCGGTCTTGCGCTGGATGGCCTTTTTGGCGATCTCCCGGAGGGCGTCCTCGTCGAACTCGATCTCCACCCCGTCCAGCTGGAACAGCTTCTGGTACTGCTTCACCAGGGAGTTCTTGGGCTCGATCAAAATCTTCACCAGGGCCTCCTCGTCCAGGGGGTCCAGGGTGGAGATCACCGGGATGCGGCCCACCAGCTCCGGGATGAGGCCGAAGCGGACCAGGTCGTGGGGCTCCACCTTTTTCAGCAGCTTCTGGGCCCGGACCTCCTTGGATTCCCGCAGCTGGCCGCCGAAGCCCAGGGAGGAGTTGTCGGTGCGCTTTTCGATGATGTTCTCCAGCCCCTCGAAGGCCCCGCCGCAGATGAAAAGGATGTTGGTGGTGTCGATCTGGATGAACTCCTGCTGGGGGTGCTTGCGCCCGCCGCTGGGGGGCACGTTGGAGACGGTGCCCTCCAAAATTTTCAGCAGGGCCTGCTGGACCCCCTCGCCGCTGACGTCCCGGGTGATGGAGGGATTCTCCGACTTCCGGGAGACCTTGTCCAGCTCGTCGATGTAGATGATGCCCTTCTCCGCCCGGTCCAGGTCGAAGTCTGCCGCTTGGATGAGGCGCAGGAGGATGTTCTCCACGTCCTCCCCCACATACCCCGCCTCGGTGAGGGTGGTTGCGTCGGCGATGGCGAAGGGCACTCCCAATATCTTTGCCAGGGACTGGGCCAGCAGGGTCTTGCCCACGCCGGTGGGCCCCAGGAGCATGATGTTGCTCTTCTGGAGCTCCACGTCCCCGTCGGTCCCGAAGTAGATGCGCTTGTAGTGGTTGTAGACCGCCACCGACAGGGCCTTCTTGGCCTCGTCCTGGCCCACCACGTACTCGTCCAGATACCGCTTGATCTCCCCCGGCTTGGGGATGGCGATGCCGCCGTCCTCCCGGGCGCCCCGGCGCTGCTCCGGCTCCTCGTCCAGCACCGCCTGGCAAAGCTCCACGCACTCGTTGCAGATGTTCACCCCGGGGCCGGCGATCATCCGTTCCACCTTGTCCTGGGATTTTCCGCAAAAGGCGCATCTCAGCTGTCTTTTCTCGTCGTTCTGCATGGCTCTTGGCAGCCCTCCTAAACCGGATTATTCGTGGTGGGTGATGATGCGGTCGATGAGGCCGTAGGAGAGAGCCTCCTCGGCGCTCATGAAGTTGTCCCGCTCGGTATCCAGCTGGATCTGCTCCAGGGGCTTGCCGGTGTTTTCCGCCAGCATCCGGTTGAGCTTTTCCTTGGTGCGCTGGAGCCAGTCGGCCCGGATCTTGATGTCGGTGGCCTGGCCCTGGAGGCCGCTCATCAGGGGCTGGTGGATCATGATCTCGCTGTTGGGGAGGGCGAACCGCTTCCCCTTGGCGCCGGAGGAGAGGAGGAAGGCCCCCATGGAGGCCGCCATGCCGATACAGGTGGTGGCCACGTCGCACTTGACGAACTGCATGGTGTCGTAGATGGCCATCCCCGCCGAGATGGAGCCCCCGGGGCTGTTGATGTAGAAGTTGATGTCCTTCTCCGGGTCCTGCCCCTCCAGATAGAGCATCTGGGCCACCACCAGGCCGGCGGTGGTGTCGTTGACATCCTCGCAGAGGATGATGATGCGGTCGTTGAGCAGGCGGGAGAAAATATCGTAGGAACGCTCTCCCCGGTTGGTCTGTTCCACTACCATCGGGACTAAACTCATTGCGAAAACCTCCATTGTTCCCCCGCCGGGTGGCGGGGGCAAGCTATGATGATCCGGCAAAAAGGGCCGACCGGGGGGAGTTCGGGATCATTCCTCGGTCTTGGGCTCTTCCGCCTTTTCCTCGGTCTTGGGCTTGCGCTTGCGGGTGGCCTTGGGCTTGGCCGGGGCCTCCTCCTTGGGCTCCTCCGCCGTCTCCCCCTTGGGGGCGTCGGTGACCTTGGCGGTGGACTTGATGAGGTCGATGGCCTTGTTGAAGGTAAGGTTGTTGGCGATGCTCTGGGAGGAGACAACGGTCTTGACCTTCTCCGGGTCGATGCCGTAAGCCTCCGCCATCTTGGCGTACTCCGCCTCGATGGCCTCCTCCTCCGCCTGGATGCCCTCCGCCTTGACGATGGCCTCCAGGGTGAGGGCGACCCGCACCTGCTGCTCGGCCTGGGGGGCGAAGCCGTCCCGGAAGGCGGTCATCTCCATGCCGGCGTACTGGAGGTAGGCAGGGAGGTTGAGGCCCTGGCTCTGGAGCCGGTACTCAAAGTCCTGGACCATCTCGTTGATCTTCCGCTCCACCATCACAGGGGGGATCTCCATCTGGGCGTTGGCGGCGGCGGCGTCCACCAGGCTGTTCTCCAGCTCCTCGTCGGCGGCGGCGTTCTTCCGCTCCTGCATCTTGGCGGTGAGGTCAGCCCGGAGCTCCTCCAGGGTGTCGAACTCGCTGACATCCTTGGCGAACTCGTCGTCCAGGGCGGGGACCTCCTTCTTTTTGATGCTGTGGAGCTTGATCT
>CANOCD010000199.1 GCA_947564495.1 uncultured Angelakisella sp.
ATAAAATCGGGACCTTTTCCCGTTCCTCTCGTTAGGGGGGACAGGGGAGGCCCCAGGCCCGGCCCGGGAGGGGTGTTTCTTCCGGATCGGTCCAAACCAGCAACAAGAGAGAGATTTGGAGGGATGTGCAAGTGCCATCATTATTCAGCAAAGCGTTAAATGGTGTCAGTGTCAAGCACTGCAAAAACACCGCCAGCAGCGCGGCTGTGAGGATGCCTGTGCCGGACAGGGTCGTGATCCCCATGCTCCAGCATATGGGCGTCCCCTGCGAGCCCCTGGTCAAGGTGAAGGACACCGTGACGGTGGGGCAGCTCATCGGGGACAGCGACGGGTTCCTTTCCGCGCCGATCCATTCCAGCGTGTCCGGCACCGTGACCGCCATTGAGGACTTTACCACCCCCGGCGGCCAGGTGTGCAAGAGCGTGGTCATCACCACCGACAAGCTCCAGACTGTCTGCCCCGACATCGCCCCCCCTGTGGTGAACTCCAGGGAGGACCTGGTCAAGGCGGCCCGGGCCTGCGGCCTGGTGGGTCTGGGCGGGGCCGGGTTCCCCACCCACATCAAACTGAACCCCAAGAACCTGTCCGAGGTGGACACCCTGGTGGTGAACGGGGCGGAGTGCGAGCCCTTCATCACCTGCGATATGCGCCTGATGCTGGATAGAACCGACAGCATCGTGGACGGCATCCGGGTGGTGATGAAGTACCTGGACCTGAAGACCTGCGTCATCGGCGTGGAGGACAACAAGCCCGAGGCCATCGCCGCCCTGGAAAAGGCAGTCTCCGGGATGGAGAACGTCAGCGTCCTGGCCATGAAGGCCCATTACCCCAAGGGGGCGGAGAAGGTCATCATCTACGAGGCCACCGGCCGGGTGGTGGAGGAAGGGAAACTCCCCGCCGACGCCGGGGTCATCGCCATGAACGTGGCCACCATCAGCAAGCTGGCCGAGTACCTCAAGACCGGGATGCCCCTGGTGGAGAAGATGCTCACCATCGACGGCGGCTCGGTGGCCGAGCCCAAGAACATCATCGCCCCCATCGGGACTTCCATCAAGGATATGGTGGAGTTCTGCGGCGGCTACAAATCGGAGCCCAAGAAGCTGATCCTGGGCGGCCCCATGATGGGGATCTGCGTTTTTTCCGACGAGTTTCCCCTCCTCAAAAACAACAACGCCATCCTGGCCTTTGACGAGAGCCAGTGCGCCCCGGTGAAGGAGACCGCCTGCATCCGCTGCGGCCGCTGCGTCCGGGCCTGCCCCTTCGACCTGGCTCCCGCCGCCATGGACAAAGCCTACCACATGGGCAACGTGGAACAGCTCCGGGCGCTGAAGGTGAACCTCTGCATGGAGTGCGGCAGCTGCTCCTATGTCTGCCCCGCCCACCGGGAGCTGGCCATGTACAACAAGCTGGGCAAGCGTATGCTCAGAGAAGCGAAGTAGGGGGTGTGTAGAATTGTCTAACTTGAAAGTCATCGCTCCCGCTCCCCACTTCCGGAGCGGGGAAACCACCAGTTCCATCATGCTCAGCGTGGTGGCGGCCCTCATCCCCGCGGTGGTGGTGTCCTTCCTGGTGTTCGGCCCCCGGGCCCTCCTGCTGGAGGCGGTCTGCGTGGCGGCCAGCGTCCTGTTCGAGTACCTCTTCCGGGTCATCATGTGCAAGCGGGACAACACCATCTGGGACTGCAGCGCCATCGTCACCGGCCTTCTCCTGGCCTTCAACCTCCCGGTGGGGATGCCCCTCTGGATGGCGGTGCTGGGCTGCGCCGTGGCCATCATCGTCACCAAGCAGCTCTTTGGCGGCATCGGCCAGAACTTCGCCAACCCCGCCATCGTGGGCCGCATCTTCCTCCTGGTCTCCTTCGGCGGCCAGATGACCACCTGGGCGGCCCCCAACGGCTACTTCGGGGTGGACGCCGTCTCCGGCGCTACCCCCCTGGCCATCCTGAAAAACCCCGAACTGGGCCTCAAGCCCCTGCCCGATATGCTCAATATGCTCCTGGGCATCCGGGGCGGCAGCGTGGGGGAGACCTGCATCGTGGCCCTGGTCATCGGCGGCGTCTTCCTCATCTGGAAGAAGGTCATCACCGCCACCACCCCCGTGGTGTTCCTGGCTACCATCCTGGTCCTGTCCCTCTGCTTCGGGCTGAACCCCGCCTATGAGCTGGTGGCCGGGGGAGCGGTGCTGGGCGCCTTCTTCATGGCTACCGACTACGCGACCTCCCCTGTCACCGAATCCGGCAAGGTCATCTTTGCGCTGGGCTGCGGCATCATCACCATGCTGATCCGGGCCTTCGGCTCTTACCCCGAGGGCGTCTCCTTCTCCATCCTTCTGATGAACATCATGACCCCGCACATTGATAATCTGACCAGAAAGAAGCCTTTTGGAGGTGTTATGAAATGAATGCTGTCAAGGAATTTGTAGTGCCCGCAGCGGTACTGACCGTGATTTGTCTCGTCGTCTCAGCAGTTCTGGCCGGGACCTACCAGGTCACCGAGCCTGTCATCGAGGCCGCCAAGAGGGCGGAGGCCGACGCCTCCCGGGTGGTGGTCCTCCCCGACGGAAAGGATTTCGAGCAGGTCTCCGCCGACGGCCTGGAAAACATCGTGGACGCCTACAAGGCCGGCAACGGCGCCGGTTATGTCATCACCGGCAAAGCCAAGGGCTACGGCGGTGACCTCCAGGTCATGGCCGGCATCGATAAGGACGGCAAGATCGCCGGGGTCAAGCTGATGGACAACAACGAGACCCAGGGCATCGGCTCCAAGACCGGCGAGGAAGCCTACACCAGCCAGTACAAGGGCAAGGACAGCACCCTGGACGGCGTCACCACCATCTCCGGCGCCACCATCTCTTCCAAGGGCTTCCAGAGCGCCGTGACCAGCATCTTCCAGGCCTATGGCGCCCTGGCCGGCGTGGAAGTGGCCGCCCCCGAGGCTGAGGACTACAAGGCCACCGTCTTCCCCGACGTCACCGATTTCTCCGAGATCACCGTGGACGGCGCCAAGGCCGCTTACAAGGCCGGGGACGCCGGGTATGTCCTGGTGATGGAGTCCAAAGGCTGGGAGCACGCCGCCGGTCCCATGGAAGTCTATGTGGGCATCGGCAATGACGGCAAGATCGCCGGCGTGGCCGTGGGCGAGAACTCCGAGACCCCCCCGGTGAGCGACGTTCTCAAGCCCGAGTACCTCTCCAAGTTCGTGGGCAAGGATTCCCCCGACGGCGTGGATAACGTCTCCGGCGCCAGCCAGACCTCGGTGGGCATCAAGAAGGCCATCCGGGCCGCTATGGAGCTGGCCCCCGGTCTTATCGGTGACACCTCCGCCCCCGCTGAGGGCGGCGACACCCCCGCCGAGGGCGAGGCTCCCGCTGGCGACCTGTTCACCACCACCACCACCGCCAAGGGCTACGGCCAGGCCGGTGAAGTCTCGGTCACCGTCTCCATCGACGCCGACGGCAAGATCGCCAGCATCGTGGTGGACGCCGAGAGCGAGACCCGTGGCCTGGGCACCCAGGTCCAGGACGCCGCCTACACCGACAGCTGGAAGGGCCTGGGCGAGGGGGAGGCTCCCGCCGCCGTCTCCGGGGCGACCATCAGCTCCAACGCTGTCCGGGAGGCTGTGGCCAAAGCCTTTGCCGCCTACAATGCTTCGAAAGGAGCGTAAGGAATGAATAAGCTGAAGATCCTGACAAACGGCATCATCCGGGAAAACCCCGTGCTGGTGCTGGTGCTGGGCACCTGCCCGGCCCTGGCGGTCACCAACTCCACCATCAACGGCGTGGGCATGGGCATCGCCGCCACCTTCGTTCTCATCTGCTCCAACGTGGTCATCTCCCTGCTGAAAAAGGTCATCCCCGACAAGGTCCGCATCCCCTGCTATATCGTCATCATCGCCGGCTTCGTCACGGTGGTCCAGCTGGTGCTCCAGGCTTA
>CANOCD010000200.1 GCA_947564495.1 uncultured Angelakisella sp.
GGAAAAGGTGGACGAAAACTTTGCCTGTCTCGGTTTTTACCCTGCGCTTTCCCCCGCCCCCCGGCACCGCACAAAACCCCCTTGCATTTCCCCCAACTCTGTGCTATCATATAGGCCAGATACCCCAAAACGCAGCGACTAAGGAAAGTACCCCGCCCCCACGTCCACGCCCAGAGAGAGCCGCCCCCGGCTGAAAGCGGCCCCGTCGGACCAGCAGGAGAAGTTCCCTTACGAGCGGCGCCGCTGAACAGCCCCCCCACGGGCCCACTAGGCAGCGACGGCCCCGGGTCCCGTTACAGACCCCCAAAGCGCCCGCCACCGGCCACAAAACCGGGACGGGAAACCGGGTGGTACCGCGAAGTGTGTCCATTGGCCCTTCGTCCCTGTTCTTTCGGGGACGAAGGGTATTTTATTTCTTTGGAGGATGAGAACGCATGAAAGCCGCATTGGAAGCGATCCGGGCCGCGGCCCATCAGCAGCTTGCCGAGGCCGCAAGCCTCAAAGAGTTGGACGACCTGCGGGTCAAGTTCCTGGGCAAAAAGGGAGAACTCACCGCTATCTTAAAGCGGATGGGCAGCCTCTCCGCCGAGGAGCGCCCCGTCATCGGCCAGCTTGCCAACCAGATCCGGGAGTCGGTGGAAGGGGAACTCTCCGCCCGCACCCAGGCCCTCAAAGCCGCCCTCCAGGCGGAAAAGCTCCGGGCCGAGACCATCGACGTCACCATGCCCGGCACCGCCCCCGCCCCGGGCCACCGCCACCCCCTCTCCCTGGTGCTGGACGAGGTCAAGGAGATCTTCCTGGGCATGGGCTTCGACGTGGTGGAGGGCCCCGAGGTGGAGACCGACTACTACAACTTCGAGGCCCTGAACCTCCCCAAGGACCACCCCGCCCGGGATACCCAGGATACCTTCTATATCTCGGAGAATATCCTCCTCCGCACCCAGACCAGCCCCGTCCAGGTCCGAACCATGGAGCAGCGCAAGCCCCCCATCCGCATCATCGCCCCCGGTCGGGTCTACCGCTCCGACGCCCTGGACGCCACCCATTCCCCCGTCTTCCACCAGATCGAGGGGCTGGTGGTGGACAAGGGCATCACCATGGCCGACCTGAAAGGCTGCCTGGAGACCATCGCCAAGCGCCTCTACGGCGACGGCGCCGTGGTCCGTTTCCGGCCCCACCACTTCCCCTTCACCGAGCCCTCCGCCGAGATGGATCTCCAGTGCTTCAGCTGCCACGGCCAGGGCTGCCGCCTCTGCAAGGGGGAGGGCTGGATCGAAATTTTGGGCTGCGGCATGGTCCACCCCAAAGTCCTTTCCACCTGCGGCATCGACCCGGAGGAGTACAGCGGTTTCGCCTTTGGCATCGGCCTGGAGCGGCTGGTCATGGGCCGGTACAACATCGACGACATCCGGCTCTTCACCGAAAACGACCTGCGCTTCCTGGAGCAGTTTTAAGGGATAGGGGGAATTACAAATGAATCTTTCCATGAGATGGTTACAGGACTATGTGGACACGGGGGACCTTTCCCCCCGGGATTACTGCGCCGGTATGACCATGTCCGGCTCCAAGGTGGAAGGCTACGAGGTCGAAGGCGCCGAAATCCAGAACGTGGTGGTGGGCAAAGTCACCGCCATGGAGCGGCACCCCGATTCCGACCATATGTGGGTTTGCCAGGTGGACCTGGGGGATGAGCAGGTCCAGATCGTCACCGGGGCCCAGAACGTCTCGGAGGGGGATTTTGTCCCGGTGGCCAAGCACAAGTCGGCCCTCCCCGGGGGCCACAAGATCACCAAGGGCAAGCTCCGTGGGGTGGAGAGCAACGGGATGCTCTGCTCCCTGGGGGAGCTGGGCCTCACCGCCCACGACTTCCCCTACGCCATCGAGGAGGGCATCTTCATCCTGGGGGAGGACTGCGACCGCACCCTGGGCCTGGACATCCAGACCGCCATCGGCCTTGACGACACCAAGGTGGAGTTCGAGATCACCTCCAACCGCCCCGACTGCTTCTCCATGCTGGGCCTGGCCCGGGAGACCGCCGCCACCTTCGACCTGCCCATGAAGACCCATATTCCCGAAGTCAAGGGCAAGGACGGGGACGTCCACGACTACCTCCAGGTGGAGGTGAAAAACGGGGAGCTCTGCCCCCGGTACATGGCCCGGGTGGTGAAGAATGTCCGCATCGCCCCCTCCCCCCGTTGGATGCGGGAGCGGCTCCGGGCCTGCGGGGTGCGCCCCATCAACAACATCGTGGACATCACCAACTTCGTCATGCTGGAGTACGGCCAGCCCATGCACGCCTTTGACCTCAAGTACGTGGACGGGGCCCACATCATCGTCCGCAACGCCGCCCCCGGGGAGCGGATCACCACCCTGGACGGGGTGGAGCGCAAGCTCTCCCCCGAGATGCTGGTCATCGCCGACGAGAAGAACCCCACCGCCATCGCCGGGGTCATGGGGGGCGAATACTCCGAAATTCAGCCCGACACCGCCACCATCGTCTTTGAATCCGCCTGCTTCAAGGGGAGCAGCGTCCGCACCACCGCCAAGAAGGTGGGCCTCCGCACCGAGGCTTCGGGCCGGTACGAGAAGGGGCTGGACCCCGCCACCTGCGAAGTGGCCGTGAACCGGGCCTGCGAGCTGGTGGAGCTCCTGGACGCCGGGGACGTGGTGGGGGGCGTCATCGACATCGACCACGCCGCCCACGAGCGGCGGCGGATCGCTTTCACCGCCGACTGGGTGAACCGGTTCCTGGGCGTCGACATCCCCGCCGAGGAGATGGTCAGGATGCTGGCGAAGCTGGAGATCCCCGTGGAAAACGGGGAGGCCGTGGCCCCCACCTGGCGCCCCGACCTGGAATCCAAGGCGGACATCGCCGAGGAGATCGCCCGGATGCACGGCTACGATAAAATTCCCACCACCGCCCTCCGGGGCACCGCCGAAGGGGTGGTCACCCCCCGGCAGAAGTTCGACCGCAAGCTGGGCCGGACCCTCCAGGGGATGGGGATGAGCGAAATTTACACCTTCACCTTCCTCAGCCCCAAGCTCTACGACAAAATTCGCCTGCCCCAGGACAGCCCCCTGCGGAACTCGGTGACCATCCAGAACCCCCTGGGGGAGGACACCAGCATCCTGCGGACCACCGCCCTCCCCTCCATGCTCCAGGTGCTGGCCACCAACTACAACGACCGCAACCCCGAGGCCGCCCTCTACGAAGTGGCCCAGGAGTTCCTGCCCACCGCCCCGGACCAGCTGCCGGTGGAAAAGCCTGGGGTCATTCTGGGGATGTACGGCGGGAACAGCGACTTCTATACCCTCAAGGGCCGGGTGGAAAAGCTGCTGGAGGTCCTGGGGGTCTATGGGGTGGAATACCAGCCCTGCGCCCACGACCCCTCCTACCACCCCGGCCGCTGCGCCGCCATCCTGGTTGGCGAAGAGCCCGTCGGGGTGATGGGGGAAATCCACCCCCAGGTCTGCGAAAACTTCGAGATCGGCGCCAAGGTCTATGTGGCCCAACTGGACGGGGACGCCCTCTTCCGCCTCCACAGCGAGGAAAAGAGCTACCACCCCCTGCCCCGGTTCCCGGCCTCCACCCGGGACCTGGCGGTGATCTGCGACGAGACCCTGCCGGTGGCGGAGATCGAAAAGGCCATCCGCCGCCACGTCGGCAAGATTCTGGAGAAGGTCCAGCTCTTCGACGTTTACCGGGGCGCCCAGGTGCCCCAGGGCAAAAAGAGCGTGGCCTACGCCCTCATCCTCCGGGCGGCGGACCGTACCCTCACCGTGGAGGAGTGCGACAAAGCCATGGCCCAGGCCCTGGAGGGCCTCAAAGAGGTCGGGGCGGAGATCAGGAAGTAAGGTCTGTTTTTCCGCAGCAAGCGGTTCGGAGGGAGAGTCCGGGGACCCGGGCTTTCCCTCTTTTTTCTGTGCTTG
>CANOCD010000201.1 GCA_947564495.1 uncultured Angelakisella sp.
CCCCCCGCCCCGCTGGAGCGGTAGGTGTCGATCTTCAGGTCCTTGGGGTCGATCTGGACCTCCACCTCCTCCGCCTCCGGCAGCACCGCCACCGTGACGGTGCTGGTGTGGACACGGCCCTGGGTCTCGGTCTCCGGCACCCGCTGGACCCGGTGGACCCCGCTTTCGTACTTGAGGCGGCTGTAGGCCCCCTCCCCCAGCACCGAGAAGCTGACCTCCTTGATGCCCCCCAGTTCCGTCTCGTTGAGATTCAGCAGCTCGGTCTGCCACCCCAGGCGCTGGGCGTACATAGAATACATTCGGTAGAGGCTGTTGGCGAAAAGGGCGGCCTCCTCCCCCCCGGCCCCGGCCCGGATCTCCATGATGACGTTCTTGCCGTCGTTGGGGTCCTTGGGCAGCAGCAGGATCTTTAACTCCTGCTCCTTCTCCTCCATGGCGGCCCGGGAGGAGGCCAGTTCCTCCTCCACCATCTCCCGGAAGTCCTTGTCCAGGCCCCCCTGTTCCAGCAGTTCCCTGGCCTCCCGGCAGCTCTCCTCCGCCTTGCGGTAGGCCCGCCAGCACTCCACCAGGGGGGAAAGGGCGGTGTACTCCTTCATCAGGGCGGCGTAACGCTGGCTGTCCCCGGCCACCTCCGGCTGGCTGAGGAGCTGGGTCATCTCCTCGTGCCGCAGCTCCACGCCGGAAAGCTGCTCCAAAAATCCTGCCACGGCTCCCCCTCCTTTCTACGCCTCCCCGGGTTCCTCCCGGCGGACACGCTTGATGTTCTTCTCGGCTTTCAGCCGGGGGATCTCCACCAGGTGGCCGCACTTGCGGCACTGGATCTTGAAGTCCATCCCCGACCGGGTCACCAGGAACTCCTTGCAGCCGCAGGGGTGGGGCTTTTTCATCTCCAGGATGTCCCCGACACGCACGTCCACGGCGTTCCCTCCTTTGCGATCATGGCTTGTGACAATCTATTGTATCACAAACCTATGCCGGTGGCAAATTTTTTTACGGCTTTTCTTTGCTTTTTCGGGTATGGGGAAGTTCTGGGGGCAAAGAATAAAAACAAAACTTGGATAGGAGGCATTGTCATGCGGATCAAGATACAGGCGGTTTTTCCCAGCGGGGAGGAGGCCCGGCTGGCGGCTTCGGCCTTGGGGGCGGCCCAGGGGGGCGGGTTGGAGCTGGCGATCTCCACCCACCGGCTGGGGGAGGGGATCTCTCAGCGGGCGCCCTTTGCGGCGGTAATGGGGCCAACGGCTGCCGCTGCTCCCACGGCCGGGGGGACGCTGGTGACGGTGACCTGCGGCCCGGACCAGGAGGCTTTTGTGATGGGGGAGCTGGCGGCCATGGGGGCCAGGAAGGTGAGCCTGACCGAGGCGGAATAAGGTAAGCCGGGCAGGACCCGGCAACCGGACCGGCAGAGTTCAGGGCCGCCCTTTTCAGAAGGCGGCCCCAAACTTTGTCTGTCTCGGTTTTTATTTGGCGCCCGGCTCGCCGTCCTCCGCCGGTCCTGCCGTTTCTTCGCCCTCGCCCGCCGGGGCGACCAGTTCTTCCCCCTCGCCCGCCGGCGAGACCAGCACCTCTCCATCCGGGGTCTCCTCGATCTCCCCGGCCCCAAAGAAAGCCTCGTACACCGCCCGGCCAATATCCCGGTTCACATAGTAGATCCCCGCCTCGTCCTTGCCCATGTACGCCCCGCTGGTCAAAAACACAAACCCGGTGTGCTCCTCCGGGTCCACGAACATCCCGCAGATGGAACCGTAGGCGTTCCCCTGGTGCCCCGCCATCCTACGGCCGGGAATGAGGTAGTCGGTGATCTGGGTCCCCAGCCCCCGGAGGATGGCGGGCTCCCCCTCCCCCTCCTGGTACTGCACCGTCTGCATCTGCCGGAGAAGCTCCGGCTCCAGCCGGATGACCTCCCCCTCCTGGGGCGCCCCCGCCAAGATCCGGGCAAAGCGGCTCAGATCCTGGGCCGAGATGAAAAGGTCCCCGTGGCCCAGCCCGTAAAGCTGCCCCACCGGCAGCGTCTCGTACTTGCCGCTCATGTTCAGCCAGTTGGGCATATACACCGACAGGGCGGTCCCCTCGTAGATGTTGGCCACCCGCTCTTTCTCCCGGATGCTGTCGTAGGAGTACCCGGCGTCGATCCCCATGGGGGCGAAGATCTTCTCCCCGGTGTAGGCGAGGAACCGCTCCCCGGCGGCAGCCTCCACCACCCCGGACATCATCCCCATGCCGAAGTTGCTGTAGATGTAGCAGGTCCCCGGGGGATAGGGGGCGAAGCTCTGGGAGACCACCTGCTCCAAGGGCCACAGGGGGTTGGAGGTGATGCCCGACCCGTAGGCCCCGCTGTCCACCAGCCCGGAGGTGTGGGTCAGCAGGTGCCGGGGGGTGATGACCTCCTCCGGGCAGGATGGATTCCGCACCGTCACCCCCATGATCTCCGAAAGGTCCCCGTCCAGGTCCAGCTTCCCCTGGCCCGCCAGGTCCGCCGCCAGGATGGCGGTCACCGCCTTGGAGATGGAGGCGACACGGTAGGCGGTGTCCTCGCCGGCCAGACGGTCCTCCTCGGCGGAGGCCCATCCACAGCTGTGCTGCCACAGGGTGCCCCACTGGTCAAAGACCACCAGGCTCATCCCCGCCACATAGTAGTCCCGGCAGATCTCCTCCACCGCTGGGGCCAGCTTCTCCTCGATGGCCGCCATCTCCTCCGGGGAGGGGCGGTCGGGCTCCGGCTCCGGCTCCGGTTCCGGCTCGGGTTCCGGTTCGGGGGCGGGCTCCGCCGCCTGTTCCGACAGCCCGGAATCAAGGGGTCCCGGAGGCAGAGCCTCCGGGACGGGAGCGGTACCGCTCCCGCAGGCGGAGAACACCATCAAGATCCCTATCAGCGCCGAAAAAAACCGGGCCTTCCTCCTCATACACGTCACGTCCTTTCCCATTCGACAGGTTACAACATATTCTACCCACACGCTGGCCGGTTTGTCAACCACTCTTGCCATTTTTCGCCCAAGGTGCTATGATAAATGAGGAAAAAACACGCAAAGCCAGGAGGTGACGAAGATGGCTCCCTTTTCCCGCCAGGAGATCCTTTTGGGGGCCGAGGCCATGGAGCGGCTGGCCCGGTCCTCGGTGGCGGTGTTCGGCGTGGGGGGCGTGGGCTCCTACGCCGTGGAGGCTCTGGCCCGGAGCGGGGTGGGGCGGCTGCTCCTCATCGACAGCGACCGGGTGGCGGAAAGCAACCTCAACCGCCAGCTCATCGCCCTGCGCTCCACCATCGGCCAGCTCAAGGTAGAGGCCGCCCGGGACCGGGTCGCCGCCATCCGCCCCGAGACAAAAGTGGAGGTCTTTCCCCTCTTTGTCACCCCGGAGAACCTGGGGGAGATCCCCCTGTCGGGCTGTGATCACGTGGTGGACGCAATCGACTCGGTATCGGCCAAGCTGGCCCTGGCGGAACGCTGCCGGGACGAGGGCATCCCTCTGATCTCCTCCATGGGGACGGGGAACAAGCTGGACCCCTGCCGCCTGGAGCTGGCGGACATCAGCGAGACCTCGGTCTGCCCCCTGGCCCGGGTGATGCGCCGGGAGCTTCGCAAACGGGGCATCCAACACCTGGAGGTCCTCTACTCCCGGGAGGAGCCTATTCGCCCCCAGGCCCCCAAAGAGGAGCCGGCCCAGGGCCGCCGGGTCATCCCGGGGAGCGTGGCCTTTGTTCCCTCGGCGGCGGGGCTTATCATCGCCGGGCGGGTAGTCCGCCGTTTGGCGGGGCTGGAATGAGGAAATTTCGCCCCGGAGAAAATTTTCCCGAAAAACAGCTTGCAAAGTGGGGCAAGGTGCGTTATAATAGGGAGGCGCCTTTGGGGAGTGGTTCTCAGACAGGCGTGATGTGCGTCCGTAGCTCAGTTGGATAGAGCGTTCGGCTCCGACCCGGAAGGCCGCTGG
>CANOCD010000202.1 GCA_947564495.1 uncultured Angelakisella sp.
CCGGCGAGACCCCCGCCCCGGCTCCCGTGTCCACCCAGGACCCGCCGGAAGAGGAGCCCCCCGTCCTCCCCCCGGAAAGCCAGCCCGAGGATGCCTCCCCGGCGGAGGAGAGTCAACCCCCGACCCCTCCGGAATCCTCCTCCGGGATGGAGACGCCCCCCCCGGAGAGCGGGGAGAGCAGCCAGCCTCCCCGCCCCCCGGAAAGTTCTTCCTCCAGGCAGGATGACCCGCCGGAGCCCCCGGCGGAGGAGAGCCAGCCCCCGGATTCTTCGGAGCCCAACGAGCCTTCCGATCCATCCGAACCCCCGGAGGAGTCCTCCCGGCCCGATCCCCCCGAGGACCCGGCCCCGGAGCCCGACCCTAGTGAGCCGGAGCCCCTGCCGGAGGGGTGCCGGTGGCTGAATATCACCGAGGCGTCGGTGCTGGGGTTCATCAACCGGGAGCGGAGCAAGGAGGGGCTGACGCCGCTGACCCTGGACGGGGACCTGACGGCGGCGGCCCGGGTCCGGGCCGGGGAGATGTACCGGGGGAACTACGTCCGCCATACCCGCCCCAACGGGGAGCCTTGGGAGACGGTGCTGGGGGAGGTGCCGGTGGAGTATGTCCGGGCGGCGGAGAACCTGGCCTGGTGCAACCACGGGGTGGGGGAGGAGATCGGGGCGTTCCAATGGTTCACGCTATGGAAGGAGAGCGCCGGCCACCGGGAGGCGATGATGGATGAGCAGTACACCTCCTGTGGTATAGCGGTGCTGACCGGGCCGTACTACGACGGCGAGGACCAGAGCTATGCGGTGGCGATCTTTTGTACCTACTAATGGGCTAATGGGGAGAGGAGCCAGGTAAAGCGCAAGGCCGCAATCGAGACAGGCAAAGTTTAGGGCCGCCCTTTTCAAAGGGCGGTAGGTCCAGGGCGACGCCCTGGTCGCTCCCCGCAGGGAGCGAAATACCCCTAGGCGCTGGTGGTCTGTACGAACGTATGGGCCGGGCCGCTGAAACCAGGAACGAGCCTATCAAAACCAGGCCGCAGGAAAAAACAACAAAGCCGGGAAAGGGTCGCAAGTCACCCTTCCCCGGCTTTGTTTTGTCGAAGTGACAACCTGCGGCCGGTAACGAGCCTGCACCCACGCCCAGCCGCAGGAGCGCCCGGCCTTCCGCCCTGTAGGCGCTGCCCTTCCGGACAGGGCCCCCAGGGGCCCGAATCCGGAACGAGCGAACCCAAGACAACAGCGGCACACCCCGCCGCCCCGGCATCGACCCGCCGCCCCAAAAATCCCTCCCGCCCCCCATTTGCCTTTTCCCAAAAACTGTGCTAAAATATTCCCCGAACTCACCAGAAAGGACAAAATACCAAATGAAACGATCTTTGGCAAGCCAGCTGTTCCAAGCCGCCCTGGTCCTGTTGGGGACCCTCCTCTGCGGCTTCGCCATCCAGCTGGAGCTGTTCAGCGGGGCGGGGGTGGACCCCCTCACCATGTTCGAGGAGGGGGCCGGGCGGGCCCTGGGCACCGCCACCGGCAACGTGACCCTGGCGGTAAACTGCGCCATGCTGGTCCTGGCCCTCCTTTTTAACCGGAAGAAGATCTGGGTGGGGACGGTGATCACCGCCCTCCTCCTGGGGCCGGCCATCAATGTCTCCGCCTGGATGTTCCAGAGCCTGGGGCTCCAGCCCCCCGCCACCTGGCCGGGGAAGCTGCTCATGTGCCTGGCGGGGGTGCTGCTCTGCGGGGCCAGCATCGCCATCTATATGCTGCCGGATTACGGGGTGGGGGCGATGGAGGCGGTGATGATCTTCCTGGCGGAGAAACTGCACCTCCCCTACGGCCCGGTGCGGATCGCCATGGACTGCACCTGGGGGGTGCTGGGCTTTTTCCTGGGGGGGACCCTGGGGGCGGGCACCATCATCGGGGCCTTTGGCATCGGAGCCAGTATGGACTTCTGCTACCGCCGCCTGAGCAAGGCCCTGGAGGGGAAGATCCCCACCGGGCGGTAGGCGGGTCAAAAAATCAGCGGGGCCCCCTTGCTTTTGCCTTGGATAGGTGGTATAATAAAACCACAAAAAGCTGGTAAATATCCACACCGACACAGCAAAAGGAAGACCCCCGGAGAGATGCTACCTCTCCGGGGGTCGCCATATGGAGTGTGCTTGCTACCCTTTTCCGCGCCCGTCAAGCCACTTGCAGATATAGTAGGTGGCTATACCTGCTGCGACAGACACTAAAAAGCTAATAAATAATTCCACACCAACACCTCCTCTCTGTTGCCAGAATGGGGTATGTATGGGCAGCAATACCATTGTACCACAGTTCGACAGCTGCCGCAATTCCCGCCAGGCAAAATTTCGAGCAGCCCCCTTGCTTTTGCCTGGGGCGGGTGGTATAATTATAGACACCAAAGCTAACGAGTGTCCATGCTGGCACGACAAAAGGAAGACCCCCGGAGAGTTCGCACCTCTCCGGGGGTCGCCTTATGTGGTGTGCTTACTATCCGCAATTCCCGCCCGGCAAAACAATAGACAACCGGCCCGAAATATGCTAAACTAGGCGTACACGAGGAGTGATACGCTTGCCTGTCAACATGAGAGCCACCATCGCCAAAGCCTTTCTGGAGCTTTCCAAAACCAAGAGCGTGGATAAGATCACCGTCAAGGACCTGGTGGAACGGTGCGGCATCTCCCGCCAGACCTTCTACTACCACTTTCAGGACATCCTGGAGGTCATCGAGTGGTCGGTGCAGCAGGCCGCCCAGGAGATCCTGGAGCGGAGCGCCGGGGCGGAGGACCCCATGGAGACGCTGCGGGCCTTTATCCGGTCCTCCGCCGAGTGGGACGCATTCCTCCAGCGGCTGCTCCATTCCCAGCGGCGGGAGCAGGTGGAGGCCATCTTTGTGACCACCATCCGGGCCTTTTTGCAGGAGCTCCTGGCCAGGCGGGAGCCGGACCCCGGCCTCTCGGTGGCCGACGCCAAGGTCATCCTGGATTTCTGCACCTACGGCACCGTGGGGCTGCTGCTGGAAAACTGCGGCAAGTCCTCCATGGACCGGGAAAAGCTGGCCCGGCAGATGTACCGCCTGGTCTTCGAAAAGCTGGAGGACCAGCGGTAGACGCCCCCTGCCAATTTCAGTTTGTTGTCCTTACAAACCCCCGAGTCTGTCAAAAAGACTGACAGACCCGGGGGTTTGTCTATACAGAAGGGGAAAACTGATAGTGGCGGAAGCTCCCCCTTTCTGGTATAACAGAGGCAGGCCCCAAAAAGGAGGGAATCCGCTATGAACCAGGAAGGGATCTTCGCCATCAAATTCGGGGAGCTGGAGCGCCAGTATGAAGAAACGCTGGAGCGGCTCCGCCGGTGCCGGGACGGGGAGGCCGGGACGGTCCGCCGGGAACGGCGGGAGGTCCAGGCCCAGTGCCTGGAGGCGGAGCGGCGCCTCCAGGGGGAGGTGGACCACAGCCGCTCCCCCGCCGTGGCGGCCCTGTCGGCGGCCCAGCTGGATTACAGCCGCCGGGCCCAACGGCTCCTCCGGGAGGAGCTGCCCCGGTGCCTGGGGGAGGGGGACCCCTCCGCCGGGGAGGTGGAGGCGGTGAGCCTCTACGGGGAGTACGCCGTGGACTTCGCCATCCAGGGGATGCGCTACGCCCTGCTGGTGGTCCTATCCGCCATGGAAGCCCAACTAGACGAACAAGGAAAGGGATCGAGATGAACGAGGTAAAAACGCCCAAGAAACCCCTGCTCTACTACTACAGCCTTGCCATGCTGGCGCTGATGCTCTTTAACTTTCTGGCCGTGCCCTGGATGGCCCAGCGGCGTGTCCAGGAGGTGGACTACGGGACCTTTATGGAGATGACCGAGGATCGGGAGATCGGCCGGGTGGAGGTCCAGGACAACCGCATCCTCTTTACCAAC
>CANOCD010000203.1 GCA_947564495.1 uncultured Angelakisella sp.
CGGACATGATGTGGCTGACCACCATGAACCCGGAGACCCGGCGGCTCATCAAGGTGATGCCCGACGACGTGGAGGAGACCGCCCGGATGTTCGACCTGCTTCTGGGGGACAACCTCACCGGCCGCAAGGAGTATATCGCCGAGTTCGGGAGCCAGTATCTGGAGATGGCGGACATCTCCTGAAGACGGAGGCCGACCATGAAGCTGATTTTCCTCCACGGCCTGGGGCAGGGCCCCCAAAGTTGGGACAAGTGCCTGGAGGCCCTGGGCCCGGATACGGACGCCGCCTGCCCGGACCTCTTCGGCCTTCTGGGGGATGCTCCGCCGGTCTACCAAAACCTTTTCGCCGCCTTTGAACAGTACATGGAGGCCCAGCCGGACCCCGTGTGTCTCTGCGGCCTTTCCCTGGGGGCGGTGCTGGCCCTGGACTACGCCATCCGCCACCCCCAAAGGGCAGGGGCCCTTGTGCTCATCGCCCCCCAATACAAGATGCCCCGGGTGCTTCTGGGGCTGCAAAACCTGGTCTTTCGCCTCATGCCGGAACGGGCCTTTGCCCAAAGCGGGATGGGGAAGGGGGACCTCATCCGGCTCACCGCCTCGATGGCGTCTCTGGATTTCCGGGATGGACTGGTCCAGGTTGCCTGTCCAGCCCTGGTCCTCCTGGGGGAGAAAGATGCCGCCAACCGCAAGGCCGCAAAGGAACTGGCGGGGCTTCTGTTCCATGGGACGCTTCGGGTGATCCCGGGGGCGGGGCATGAGGTCAACCTGGAGGCTCCCGGGGAACTGGCCAGAGCCATCCGGAAGTTTACGCAAAATATCCCAAAACATAATTCATAGACAATGATCAATGAACAGGGAGCAAGAAGGATGGACAACAAAACCGTATCCCCCGAGGACAGGGCCCACGGCCTCATGGAAAGAAGGCCACCTGCCAAGGAGAGCCCCAAAGACGGGGCGCTCCTGGGGGAAGGGTATCTCACCGTTCCCGTCCGCCTTTTTGTGGAAGAAAAACCCCCGCAGGAAGAAGGAAATGCCATGAACCAAACACCCAAGACCGCCGAAATTCTCTGTGTCGGCACCGAGCTCTTGATGGGCAACACGGTGAACACCAACGCCGCCTTTCTGGCCAGGGGGCTGGCCGAGGCGGGGCTGAACCTCTACCACCAGACGGTGGTGGGGGACAACCCGGAACGCCTCCGGGAGGCGGTGGAACTGGCCCTCTCCCGGGCCGACCTGGTCATCACCACTGGGGGGCTGGGGCCCACCTACGACGACCTCACCAAGGAGACCATCGCCAAGACCCTGGGCCGGGAGCTGGTCCCCCACCAGGAGAGCCAGCGGCGGGTGGAGGAATACTTCCGCCGCCGGGGCCGGACTCCCTGCCCCAACAACCAGAAACAGTGCATGATGCCCGAGGGGGCCACCGTGTTCCCCAACCACAACGGCACCGCCCCCGGCTGTCTCGTCTACGGGGCGGGAAAGTGGGAGGGCAAGCAGGCCGTCCTCCTCCCCGGGCCGCCCCACGAGTGCGAGCCCATGTTTTGGGAGCAGGTGCTGCCCCTCCTCCGGGGGAACTCCCGCCTGGTGAGCCGCTGCCTCTACTTCTACGGCATCGGGGAATCGGACCTGGCCCAGAAGCTGGACCGGCTGATGCGGGAGTCCCAAAACCCCACCGTGGCCCCCTACTGCAAGCCCGGGGAGGTGATGCTCCGCCTCACCGCCCGGGTGGGGGAAGGGGAGAGCGCCGACGCCCTTCTGGACCCGGTGGTGGAGGAGATCCGCCAGGCGGCGGGGGAGTACCTCTACGGCGTCAACGTGGGGAACCTCCAGACCGCTTTGGTCCACGCCCTTCTGGCCAAGGACCTCCACATCGCCACGGCGGAAAGCTGCACCGGGGGCCTGGTGGCCCAGCGGATCACCAGCGTCCCCGGGGCCTCCGGCGCCTTTGAATGGGGGGCCGTCACCTACTCCTGGGAGACTAAGCGGAAGATGCTGGGGGTCTCCCAAAAGACCCTGGATAAATATGGGGCGGTGTCGGTCCAGACCGCCCTGGCCATGGCCCGGGGGGCCAGGAGGAAGTCCGGGGCGGACATCGCTGTTTCGGTCACCGGCAACGCCGGCCCGGAGCCCAGCGAGGGAAAACCGGTGGGCCTGGTGTTCATCGGGGTGGACAGCGACGCCATGACCGGCGTCCGGGAGGTCCACATCCCCCCCACCGAGAACCGGGGCCGGGAGTACATCCGGGAGCTGGCCTCCTCCCACGCCCTGCACGAGGCGCTGCGGGCGGTTAAATTGACTGTGAAATAAACAGGAGGTATCCCATGCTCATCGACACCGACTGCATGATCCCCATTGAAGAAGCCAGGCGGGATTTCTCCCAGGTGACCCGGCTTGCGGACCGGTACGGGGTCGCCGTCATCATCCAAAACGACCGCCCCCGGTATCTCATACGGGACCTTTCCCGGGAGGAAAACCAAAGGTATCTGGCGGAGATCAAAGAAGCTATTGATAACAGTCAATAAATCATCCCTATCATCTGGAAGAAACGAGAGAGTGTAGCCTATGCCTAGAAAGAAAAAAGCCGACGCCCCCTCCCCACGCCGGGGCGGGGCCCGGGGACACATCGAAAACGGCGGTGTGGTCATCCAGCAGCCCATCGTCAGCACCCTGCGGGAAAACTATATGCCCTACGCCATGAGCGTCATCGTCTCCCGGGCCATCCCGGAGATCGACGGCTTCAAGCCCTCCCACCGGAAGCTCCTCTATACCATGTACAAGATGGGCCTCCTCAATGGTGACAAGCGGAAATCCGCCGACATCGTGGGCCAGACCATGGCCCTCAACCCCCACGGGGACCAGGCCATCTACGAGACCATGGTCCGCCTGGCCCGGGGGAACGGCGCCCTGCTGGTGCCCTATGTGGACAGCAAGGGCAACTTCGGCAAGGCCTACAGCCGGGATATGTCCGCCGCCGCCTCCCGGTACACCGAGGCCAAGCTGGAAAAGATCTGCAAGGAGCTGTTCAGCGAGATCGACCGGGACACGGTGGATTTTGTGGACAACTACAACGGCCAGATGAAGGAGCCGGTGCTCCTCCCGGTGACCTTCCCCTCCATCCTCACCAACGCCAACACCGGCATCGCCGTTGGGATGGCCAGCAACATCTGCCCCTTCAACCTGGCGGAGGTCTGCGAGACGGCCATCGCCCGGCTTCGGGACAAAAACGCCCCCATCAGCGAGACGTTGAAGGCCCCGGACTTCCCCGGCGGGGGCTTCGTCCTCTACGACCGGGAGGAATTGGAGAAGATCTACGCCACCGGCCGGGGTTCGGTGCGGGTCCGGAGCCGCTATGCCTACGACAAGCAGAGCCACTGCGTGGACATCACCGAGATCCCCCCCACCACCACGGTGGAGGCCATCATGGACAAGACGGTGGAGCTGGTCAAGGCGGGGAAGATCCGGGAGATCGCCGACATCCGGGACGAGACCGACCTTTCCGGCCTCAAGCTCACCATCGACCTGAAACGGGGGGTGGACCCGGACAAGCTGATGCAGAAGCTGTTCCGGATGACCCCCCTGGAGGACAGCTTCTCCTGCAACTTCAACGTCCTCATCGCCGGCTCCCCCCGGGTGCTGGGGGTGGACGGCCTCCTGGAGGAGTGGACCGCCTTCCGCCGGGAGTGCGTCCGCCGGGGCATCTACTTCGACCTGCAAAAGAAGAAGGAAAAGCTCCACCTTCTCAAGGGTCTCCAGAAGATATTGATGGACATTGATAAAGCCATCGCCATCGTCCGGGAGACCGAGGAGGAGAAGGAGGTCGTCCCCAACCTGATGATCGGCTTTGGCATCAGCCAGGTCCAGGCCGAGTTCGTGGCGGAGATCA
>CANOCD010000204.1 GCA_947564495.1 uncultured Angelakisella sp.
AAAAGCGCATGGTGATACCGGAAAAATTTTTCGACATAGAATTTAACAAGGCCATGGCCTTCGGCTACCGCACCGAGGACGTGGACGAGTTCGTCACCAAGGCGGTGGAGATCATCAAGACCCTCCAGGAGGAGAACCAGGAGCTTGCCGAGAAGATGGCGGTCCTGGCCGAAAGCCTGGAGAAATACCGGGAGGACGAGGAGAGCCTGCGTTCCGCCCTCATCGGGGCCCAGAAGCTGGGGGACAGCATCCTCAAGGATTCCCGGAGCAAAGCGGAGGTGATCCTTCGGGACGCCACCACCCAGGCCGACCACATCGTGGAGGAGGCCCACGCCCGCCTGGAGCGGGAGCGGGCCGAGTACGAGCGCCTGAAAGCTGAGGTGGCCGCCTTCCGGGAGGGGCTCTTTGATATGTACAAGAGCCACATCGACCAGATCACCCGGCTGCCCCACAAGGAAAAGGCCCAGCAGAAGGCCGCCACGCCGCCCCCTCCCCAGGAGCCTGCGGCCCCCGCCGCCACGCCCCCTGCCGCCGAGGAGGAGCCGCCGGTGAAGAAGGCTCCCCCGCCGCCGCCCCGGAAGGCCAAGCGCCCGGAACCGGAGCCCGAGCCGGAGGATGAAGAGGAGGAGCTCCCGCCGCCCCCGCCGGTGAAAAAAGCGCCGCCCAAGCGCCCCGCCCTCCGCCTGGAGCTGGAGGCGGAGGAGGAAGAGGATGACGAGGAGCAGGAGGAGGATGACGTCATCCTCTCCCGGTTCAGCAGCCGGTTCGGCCGCCGCCCTCCCCGCCAGGAACCCACCGACGACGACTTTGAGGATGACGAAGAGGACGACGAGGAATTTGCCCCCATCCGCCCGGTGTACAGCCAGAAGTTCGGGGAGATGCGCTTTGGGGAAGGGGTGGACCTTGCCGACGGCCGGGAACGGGAGAAGGCCCCAAAAAGCCGCCCCAAGCGCCGGTAGACCAACAGGAACCACAGGATCACAAAATATAGGAGAGATGCATCATTATGGCCCAGGATTACAACGCGACACTGAACCTGCCGGAGACCGCTTTTCAGATGCGGGCCGGTCTGCCCCAGAAGGAGCCCAAACTCCTCGCCAAGTGGGAAGAGGAGCGCCTCTATGAGGCGATGATCCGCCGCAACGAGGGCAAGCCCCTTTACGTCCTCCATGACGGCCCCCCCTACGCCAACGGGGACATCCACCTGGGGACCGCCCTGAACAAGGTCCTCAAGGACATCATCGTCCGGTCCAAGAACATGATGGGGTATCAGTCCCCCTATGTCCCCGGCTGGGACACCCACGGCCTGCCCATCGAGCTGAAGGCCCGAAAGACCGCCGGGGTGGACAGCGGCGCCAGCGACCTGGAGCTGCGGAAGATCTGCAAGGACTTCGCCCTCCACTATGTGGACGTCCAGCGGGAGCAGTTCAAGCGCCTGGGGGTGCTGGGGGATTGGGACCATCCCTACCTCACCCTCCGCCCCGAGTTCGAGGCCAAGCAGATCGAGATCTTTGGGGCCATGGCCACCAAGGGGTACATCTACAAGGGCCTGAAGCCCGTCTACTGGTGCCCGGAGTGCGAGACCGCCCTGGCCGAGGCAGAGATCGAGTACGCCGAGGACCCCTGCGACTCCATCTACGTCAAGTTCAAGGTGGCCGATGACAAGGGCAAACTTGCCGCCCTTGGGGCCGACCTCAGCAAGACCTACTTTGTCATCTGGACCACCACCACCTGGACCCTCCCCGGCAACCTCTGCATCTGCCTGGGGCCTGACTACGAATACTGTGTCGTCCACGCCACCCAGAAGGACGAATACTATGTCATGGCCCGGGAACTGGTGGCCCCCACCATGGAGGCCGGAGGCATCGCCGACTACACCATTTCCGACACCGTGTTGGGCAGCGACCTGGAGTACCTCACCTACACCCACCCCTTTATGGACCGGGTCTCTCCCATCATCGTGGGGGACCACGTCACCCTGGAAAGCGGCACCGGCTGCGTCCATACCGCCCCCGGCCACGGCGTGGAGGACTTTGAGGTCTGCGCCAACCACTACCCGGAGATCCCGGTGGTGGTCCCGGTGGACAATAAGGGCTACATGACGGCGGAGGCCGGCCAGTTCAAGGGCCTCACCACCAAGGAGGCCAACGTGGCCATCCTCCAGCACCTCACCGATCTGGGGGCCCTCTTCGCCGTCCAGAAGATCATCCACCAGTACCCCCACTGCTGGCGCTGCAAGGAGCCGGTGCTGTTCCGGGCCACCGAACAGTGGTTCTGCTCGGTGGACGGCTTCAAAAAGGACGCCATCAAGGCCATCGAAGAGGTCAAGTGGATTCCCGCCTGGGGGGAGGGCCGCATCAAGAACATGGTCAGCGACCGCAGCGACTGGTGCATCAGCCGCCAGCGGATCTGGGGGGTGCCCATCCCCATCTTCTACTGCCAGGACTGCGGGGAGTACCACATCGACGAGGCCAGCGTCAAGGCGGTGGCCGAGCTGTTCCGCAAGGAGGGCTCCGACGCCTGGTACAAGTACGATGCCGCCCAGATCCTGCCCGAGGGCACCGTCTGCAAGAAGTGCGGCGGCAAGAAATTCCGCAAGGAAAAGGACATCATGGACGTCTGGTTCGACTCTGGCAGCACCCACGCCTCGGTGCTGGAGGAGCACGGTTTCCCCTGGCCCTGCGACCTCTACCTGGAGGGCGCCGACCAGTACAGAGGGTGGTTCCAGTCCTCCCTGCTGACGGCGGTGGCCACCCGGGGACAGGCCCCCTACAAAAACGTATGCAGCTGCGGCTGGGTGGTGGACGGCGAAGGCCGGAAGATGTCCAAGTCCCTGAAAAACGGCACCGCCCCGGAGAAGATCATCGAGCAGTACGGCGCCGACATTCTCCGCCTCTGGGTGGCCTCCTCCGACTACCACTCGGATATTCGGATGTCCTTCGAGTACCTCAAACAGCTCTCCGACGGCTACCGTAAGATCCGGAACACCGCCCGGTACATCCTGGGCAACCTCTCCGACTTCGACCCCGACACCGACCAGCTGCCCTTCGAGGAGCTCCAGGACATCGACAAGTGGGCCATCGCCCGCTGCCAGGAGCTGATCCGAGGGGGCCGGAAGGACTACGAGGACTTCGAGATCCACAACATCTACCACGCCGTTTACAACTTCTGCTCGGTGGAGATGTCCAGCTTCTACCTGGATGTCCTCAAGGACCGCCTCTATGTGGAGAAGAAGGACGGCAAGGCCCGCCGGGCCGCCCAGACCGCCATCTACCAGATCCTCTGCGCTTTGGATCTGATGCTGGCCCCCATCCTGCCCTACACGGCGGAGGAGATCTGGTCCTTCATCCCGGCGAGCAAGGTCTATGACAAGACCTCGGTGATGCTCAACGACATTCCCGAGGCCAGGGAAGGGCTGGTCGCCCCCGAGTTCATGGCCAAGTGGGAGCGGCTCCACGCCATCCGGGACGACGTGAACAAGGCCCTGGAGACCGCCCGGACCGCCAAGACCATCGGCAAGTCCCTGGAGGCCAAGGTGACCCTCCACTGCGAGGATGAGCCCTACGCCTTCCTCTCCGCCGCCAAGGAGCTGCTGCCCGACATCTTCATCGTCTCGGCGGTGGAATTGGTCCAGGGAGGCCAGGGCGCCTTTGCCGGAGAGGTGGAGGGCGTCACCGTGGACGTGGCCCAGGCCCCCGGCGAAAAGTGCCAGCGGTGCTGGATGCAGAGCGACACGGTGGGGAAGGACGAGAAGCATCCCACCCTCTGCGCCCGGTGCGCCGCCATCCTGGCAGAATAATTAAGTGAAAACGGGGCTGTGCGGGAGGTCTCCCCACAGCCCCGTTGTACAGAGGTTTTCCATGA
>CANOCD010000205.1 GCA_947564495.1 uncultured Angelakisella sp.
CCTTCACGATCCGGCGGGGGTCCAGGTCCCGTTCAAAGAAAGCCGCTGTTTCCCGGGAATCCTCCAGGTTAAAATAGACGGTGTTCCGGTAGTGCTCCTTCCCGAAGGTGAGGGCGGTATAGGTCTTTCCCACCTGGCGGGCCCCGTAGAGAAGCAGCGGCATCCGGTCGGGAGAACTTTTCCAGGAAAGCAGTTGAGCAACGATTTTACGTTCCATAAAGTGTTATCACCCCGCATTTATGATAACATTATTATGGCCCATCGTCAAGAAAATATTTGCTGTCAAAAAAAGCGCCCGGAGGGCCCCTGCCCTCCGGGCGCTTTGGGACGCCGGGCCGCCCCCTACTCCACCGCCTCGATAGCCTCCACGATGTCCATCCCGGCGACACGCCCCAGGGGGACCCGGACCGCCAGGAGGCAGGCCCCCGCCGAGAGGGCCACGGCCTCCGCCATGGGCAGGACCGGCACCGGGGGCAGGCCGCTTCCCCCGGCGGCCCCCTCCACCAGGATGGTGCAGAGATACCCCAGCACGCACCCCAGGACCGAGGCGATAAGGCTGTAATAGGCCCCCTCCCAGAGGAACACCCGGCGGAGGCTCCCGGCGCTCATCCCCATGGCCCGCTGGACCCCGATCTCCCGGACCCGGGTGTGGATGTTCACGTAGGCGGTGTTCACGATGTTGAGGAGCCCGATGAGCCCCACCAGAAGGATCAGCCCCCAGGCCAGGAGTTTCGTCTGGGCGAAGCTCTCCGCCAGCTGGCGGTCGGTGTCCTCGTAGGAGAGCCAGAGGGTCCCGGGGGCCCGCTTGGCCAGGGCCTCCACCACCCCGTCGAACCCCTCCCGGTCCACCCCCGGGGCCAGGGCGGGGAGGAGCTCGTTCCAGGCCGTCTTGCCGGTGAGGGCGGCGTACAGCTCCTCGCTGACGATGACCTGGACCCCGTTGACGAAGCCGCTGTTCCCCACCGAAAGGTAGCCGTCGTAGCCGTCCAGGGTCTCCAGCACCGGCAGTTCCCGGCCCGACACGGTGAGGACCTCCCCCCTTTGGATGGAGGTCCGGGGGATCTCCTCTCCCTCAAAGACCAGGGGGATGGGGTTGCGGACCACGCAGCCCTCCCCGGCCTTCAGCCTTGCCAGCGTCTCGGGGGGCAGGGAAGGGAACGCCTTGTCCCAGTAGGAGCCGTTGAGCCCCGCCACCTGGAAGGTCTCCGCCGGCTGGAGGCGGAGGCCGAAGCCGATGCCCTCCGGGTAGCCGTCCGCCCCCTGGTGGTAGAGGGTGAACCGGAGGGCGGTGAGCTCCGCCACCCGGGGGTCCTCCTCCATGGCCCGGTACTCCTCGGGGGAAAAGCCTGACCCCTCGTTGGTGATGGAGTAATCCCCGTAGTGCTCCCCGATGCCGCTCCCGGCGGTGTCCAGCAGTCCCACCGCCCCCTGGAGGGTGACAAAGACGGTGATGCTCATCACCAGGGAAAGGATGGTGATGGCCGCCCGGCCCGGGCTCCGGCCCAGGTTCAGCAGGGCGCAGTACCGCTCGAAGTTTTTGATCCGTCTGATCTTCCGCCCCCTGCCCCGGACCCTGACCCGCTGCCCCGCCATGGCCACCGTGGGGGAGACCCCGGCGGCGTACCGGGCGGCGGGGAGGGCCGCCCCCAGGGCGAACAACAGGGTGATGGCGGCGCTGGCCAGGAGAAACCACCCCTTGCCCCCGCTGTTCTCGGCGATGAGCCGGGCAAGCTCGGCCTGGTCCCGGGCCATGAGGGCGCCGGGGGAGATCTGCCCGGCGGCGGCGGTGAGGATGCCCTTGGCCGAAAGTCCCCCCAGCAGCAGCCCCAGGGGGATGCCCAAGGCGCAGAGGAGCAGGACCTGGGCCGTCACCAGGGCGTAGAGCTGGCCCTTTTCCGCCCCCATGGCCCGGAGGACGCCGTACTGACCGATCCGCCGGGCCACGGCGATCCGCAGGATGTTGTAGATCACCAGCCCCGCCGCCAGGAGGATCAGCGCCCCCGCCATCACCCCGGCGGCCACCAGGAAGGGGAAGCCGTCGTCCGAAAGACCGGCCACGTCGGCGGCCTCGGCCCTGTACCGGATGCCCAGGGCGTCCAGGTAGGGGACGTTGTAGGTGGTGTCCAGCTCGTGGACCCGGAGGGTGGCGACGAGGTCGTCCATGGTGGCCTGGAACTTCTTCTTATCCGCCACCTTCACGTCCACGTTGTAGTAGAGGTATTCCTCCGGCAGCAGGGCCTCCGCCGTCCCCGGCCCCGCAATGCCGTTCACCGCCCCGGCGGCGTAGCTCATGTAGTTGCTTTGGGTGATCCCCACCAGGGTGAACCCGGCGGTGAAGTCATAGGACTGGGTCATCACCCCGTGGCGCAGGGCCTTGGAGAGGGAGAGGAAGAGGGTATCCCCCAATTTCCCGGAAAATCCCAAATAGCCCAGCACGTCCTCGGGGAGGGCGATCTCCAGGGGGGCCCGGGGCAGGCGGCCCTCCTTGATGGCGGAGACGGAGGGGTAGACCGCCGAGACATCCTCCTGGAACTCGGTGAGGCCCAGGGTCAGGGTGTTGTCCAGCCGGACGCTCCCCACCACCACCATGCTCCCCGCAAAGGAGAGCCGGGGGTCGTTTTTCAGCGTTTCCAGCTGCTGTTCATCCATCTGGACGAAACCGGCGTGGCGGTCCCCGCCGATGGCGATGGCCTGCTGCTGGCGCATGGCGGCCAGCACCCCGGCGGACTGGCCGATGGCCGCCGTCATGGTGGTGGAAAGGACGACAGCCAGCAGGATAAGGATCGAGGTCACCCGCTGGGCCAGCAGCTCCTTCAGGGCGAGGCTTTGGTAGTGTTTCATTCCTCTGTCACCTCCGTCAAAACCCCGTCCACGATGGAAAACCGCCGCCGGGCCAGCTTCGCCACCCGGCTGTCGTGGGTGATGACCACCAGGGTCTTTCCCGTGCCGCTCCCCGCCGCCTGCAAAAGCTCCATGACCTCCTGGCCGCTCCTGCTGTCCAGGTTGCCGGTGGGCTCGTCGGCAAAGATGACCTCCGGCTTGGCGGCCAAAGCCCGGGCGATGGCCACCCGCTGCTGCTGGCCCCCCGAAAGCGCGTGAGGCAGGTGGGTCAGCCGGTCCCCGATGCCCAGCAGCCGGGCCAGCTCCTCCAGGTAGGCTTCATCCGGCTGGCGCTTATCCAGCAGCAGGGGCATGGCGATATTTTCCCAGGCTGTCAGCGCCGGCAGGAGGTTGAACTGCTGAAAGACAAAGCCGATCTTCCGGCGGCGGAAGGCGGAAAGTTCCCGATCCCCCAGGGCGTAGATGTCCTGGCCGTCGTAGGTGAGTTTTCCCAGGGTGGGGCGGTCCAGCCCGGAGAGCAGGTGGAGGAGGGTACTTTTGCCGCTCCCCGACGGCCCTGTGATGGAGACGAACTCCCCGGGCTCCAGCCGCAGGGAGGCCCGGTCCAGGGCGGTGACACGGTTTTCCCCTTCGCCGTACAGTTTTGTCAGGTCCTTGGCTTGGATGACCATAAAAAAACACGCTCCTTATCTTGGTGGGATAGGGAGAGTGTACAACGGAAATCTCAAGAAAGGCTCAAGGCGGGGGTGGGGTTGGGGTGGTTTTTTGGGGGGGGGATTTTTTCTTGGCTCTCTGGTGGGATGTGCCGCTAGGCGGCCCTCACCCGTTGGCGGTTTGCACGTTTTTTTCCTGACACGCCAGGCTGTGCTCCTGATTGCCGACCCTGTGCCTGTCGCTAGGCCGTGACCCTTTGGGCGTGCGCTCATTGGACTGCCATCCTGGGACCTGTCTCAGGTAGATGACTTAACGACGTTGCCCTTCCGGCGGACCTTCTTTCTGTAGCGACAGAAAG
>CANOCD010000206.1 GCA_947564495.1 uncultured Angelakisella sp.
CCTCGGCACGCGGTTTTGGAGACCGCTGCTCTACCAACTGAGCTATACCCCTATACAGTCCCGTTACCGGAGATACCCTGCGTTTCCGCTCTGTTTTCCCCTCCCGCCCGCCTAAAACCGGGGGACGGTCAAGTCAACGGTGTTTATTATAAAACATGGGCGGGGAAATGTCAAGGACTTTTTTCGGGAAATCCCAATTTTTTTGCGGAACCCAGGGCCCCGCCCCCGTCCCCTCCCGGGGCCGGGCCGGGGGTCACGGGGAGGGGCCCTCCCCTTTGGTGAAGAAGTACCGCTCTTTCCCCTCCAGGCTGGCCCGGTGGCCCCGCACCCCGAACACCCGGTCCAGGGAGCCACGGTCAAAGACCTCCCCGGGGAGGCCCTGGTCGGCCAGGCGGCCCCCCTCCAGCACCACCAGATGGTCCGCCCACTCCAGGGCCTGGGGCAGATCGTGGAGGACCGCCACCACCGTCTTTCCCCGGTCCCGGAGGAGGCGGATGAGCTCCATCAGCTCCAGCTGGTGGCGGAGATCCAGGAAGGTGGCGGGCTCGTCCAGGAGGACCAGGGGGGTGTCCTGGGCCAGGACCATGGCGAAATACACCCGCTGGCGCTGGCCCCCGGAAAGCTCCGAGACAACCCGACGGCGGTACTCCCCTGACTGGGTCAGCTCCATGGCCTCCTCCACCTTGTCCTTGTCCTTTTGGGTCATCCGCCGGGGGTAGCCCAGGTAGGGGAACCGCCCGTGGGAGACCAGGCTGTAGACGGTGATGCCGCTTGCCGGCCGGTCCTGGGGCAGGAGGGAGACCCGCTTGGCCAGCTCCTTCCGGGGGAACTGCCCCAGGGGGCGGCCCTCCAGGAGGATCTCCCCCGCCATGGGCGGGAGGAGCCGGGCGCAGAGGCGGAGAAGGGTGGACTTCCCGCAGCCGTTGGGCCCCGCCAGGGCGGTGACCTCCCCCCGGGGGAAGTCCAGGGTGAGGTCGTGGAGGACGGCTTCGCCGTGGTATCCCCCGGAAAGTCCCCGGAGGGACAGGATGCTCTCGGTCATCTCCGCCGCCTCCTTTCTGTCAGAAGGAGCCACAGGAAGAAGGGCCCCCCGATGAAGTTGAGCAGAATGCCCACCGGCAGCTCGTAGGGGGCGAAGATCAGGCGGCTGAGAAGGTCGCAGCCTGCCACGAAGGAGCCCCCCAGAAGGGCGGCGGCGGGGATGAGCAGGCGGTTGTCCTCCCCCAGGAGGAACCGGGCGGCGTGGGGGACGATGAGGCCCGCAAAGCCCAGCAGTCCCCCCATGCTCACCGCCCCCCCTGCCAGGACGGCGGCCACCGCCAGGAACAGAAGGCGGCAGGCTTTCACCGGCAGGCCCAGGCTCTGGGCGGTCTCCTCCCCCAGGGCCAGGACGTTGAGGTCGTGGGAGAGGAGGAGTGCCAGAAGCAGCCCCCCCAGGACGTACCAGAGGGCGAAGGAGATCTGTCCCCCGGTGACCCCGGAAAATCCCCCCACCAGAAAGGCGCTGGCCCCGGTCCAGGCGTCGGGGGCCAGGACGGTGATGGTGTCGCTCCCCGCCCCGAAAAAGCCGCTCACCGCCACCCCGGCCAGGACGATGGTGATCCGGGAGGCCCCGGTCCTGGCCGCCAGGGCGTAGATGATGGCGCAGGCCAGAAGGGCCCCCAGAAAGGCGGCCAGGGGGGTGACGTCCCACCGCCCGGGGAAAAGGAGGGCCGCCATCAGGACGAAGAATCCGCTGCCGGCGTTGACCCCGATGATGTTGGGCCCCGCCAGGGGATTTTGGAGCACCGCCTGGAGGACCGCCCCGCTCACCGCCAGGGCCGCCCCGGTGAGGACCGCCGCCGCCGCCCTGGGCAGGCGGACGTGACGGAGGATGTTCCAGCTGCTCCGGGGGATCTCCTCCCCCAGGAGAAATCTTGCCAGCTGGGAAAGGGGGACAGGCACCGGCCCCAGGGAGACGGCCAGGACGGTCAGGACCGCCAGCAGTCCCCCCAGAAGGGCAAGGGTCAGAAGGGGCCGGTCAGTCCAGGGGGACCTCCGGGTAGAGGATGTTGGCGAGGTAACCATAGCTTTCCCCCCATCGCTTGTTGGGCTTATAGTGGAACAGGTCCTGGGGGAGGACGACGTACCTCCCGTTTTGGACGGCGGAGAGACTGGCCCAGGCGGGATTCGCCTGGATGCCCTGGGCCAGGGCGTCCAACGCCTTTTGGGTGCCGGTCCCCATGATGGTGACGAAGATGAAGTCCGGGTCCTCCAGGATGATCTCCTCGATGCTCAGGTCCTCCAGGAGGCTGGGGTGGTCCTCCACGATATTCCGGACCCCCAGGTCTTGGAGCATATCTCCCGCCAGGTTGTCCGTTCCCCTGGCTCTGGCCCCGGAAGAATAAGCCCGGATCAGCAGGGCGGTGGGGGCCTCCTGTTGGGAGCCGGGGCGGACCTTCTCCACGATCTTTTGGGCCTGGCGTTGGACAGACAGGGCGTTTTCCTCAAAGAGATCGGCCCGGCCGGTGATGCCGGTGCAGATCTCCATAGCGGCCACATACTCATCCAGGGCGTTCACCTGGAAAAAGGCGCAGGGGATGCCGGCGGCCCGCAGGGTCTCGGCGGCCTTGACGTGGGCGTCGCTGTCGGCGGAAAGGAGGGCCAAGTCGGGCTCCAGACTGAGGGTGAGCTCCAGGTTGGGGCTTTGGGCCTTGCCGACGATGGACACCTCCTCCCCCAGGGGGAGCTTACGCTCGGTGACGGCGTCGTCGGTGGTACCCGCCAGCTCCCCGCCCGCCAGCAGCCACATCTCGGCGAAGGAGCCGTAGAAGCTGACCACCCGCTGGGGGCGGTCCACGGTGACCTGGTTCCCCAGGGCGTCGGTGAAGGTATAGGCGGTGGTCTCCTGGGGGACAGAGGCGGTGTTCGGGGGCTCCGGCGGCGGAGCGGGGGGCGAAGCCGGTTCCCCTTGGGGGGCGCAGGCGGCAAGGATGCAGAAGGCCACGGCCAAGAGGGCGGCGGAAAGGCGATGAGGCATAGACGGAACTCCTCTCATTTATTGGTTGCGAATCATTATACCAGAATCTGGGACTTTTTTCAACTGCCGGTTTTCCGCCGGCGGGTCCCAAAACATCACTATGTCAAAAGGGGGCTTTCACCCAAAAAGTGAAAAGCCCCCAATAAACCGGAATAGATAGGTATAAGGTGCCATACCGGAATATATGGCCTGCGGGCCGGGAATAGAGCGGTAACCTCGGGGCTGGCTCCCCATCATCTGCTGCGGCGCCGGGAGCCGGGATCTTTGGTTTGCCCTCACCCGAACACCAGCTGCACCAGCAGCATATAGCAGGCCGTTCCCCCGGCGATAGAAAGGAGCATCTGGCGTTTCCACAGATGGAGGGCGATCACCACGGCGATGGCGACAGCCTCCGGGATGCCGTGGCTCCCGGTGAGGAGGCTGACGTTCCGCAGGCAGTAGACCACCAGGAGGCCAAAGACCGCCAGGGGGAGGACCTTGCCCAGGTACTGGATATACCGGGGGGTGGGCTTCCCTGCTGGGAAAAGGAGGAAGGGCAGGAACCGTGTGAGCATCGTCCCCAGGACCACCATTAGGATCGTAATAACACGCTGGACAAAGGTCATGGGGCCTCCCCTCCCTTCTCCAGCTTGCCCCGGAGGGCGGTGAGGGCCAGGAGGATGGCTCCCATGGCGGGGAGGAGGAAGTCATCCGGGCCGAAGGCCAGCAGGCAGAGGAGGGACAGGCCCATCCCCGCAAGGCCGCTGGCACGGCGGGTGTCCTTGAGCCACTGCTCCAGAAAAATGACCACGATCATGGCGGTGAGGACAAAGTCCAGGCCGGTGGTGT
>CANOCD010000207.1 GCA_947564495.1 uncultured Angelakisella sp.
CGCCTGCGGGCGGGGATGAGCCCTTCGGGCAAGCGGCCTGCGGGCCGGGGGTTGGGAACGGCTTTGGTGCCTCCGGCGGAGCCCTTCGGGCTATGGCCTGCGGGCCGGGAGTGGGGGAGGCTGCCGCCATATCCTTTTGTTACCGCTATCGGGGCTTAACCAGAAACGAGCTTTGCGCCCCATCCCCCCGGAGGGCTAGGGGGCACACGGGGGAACTGGTTCCCCCGTGAGGCGTGACGGCCCGAAGGGCCCCGGACCTTCCGCAGAAGGTCCTCACGCCTTGGGCCCCGGACCTTCCGCAGAAGGTCCTTGCGCCTTGCTGCCTTGCTCCTGGTTTGGCCTAGTTGATGGTCAGCCCGGAGTGGGAGTAGAACCACGGTTTCTGATCCTCCAGGCGGCTGTCCAGCGTCTCGTCCAGGAAAATCCCCGATGACTGGTTCATCACCTTGATCCCCCCGATCCGGATCGCTTCGTCCGCCAAGATCCGCACGTTCTTCCCGAAGTGCTCCCCCAGCTTCGCCGCCAGGTGGTAGTCATCCCGGCGCAGCATCACGATGGTCCCTTCCATGGGGCACCTTGCCCCAAGCTCCTTGGCGATCTCGTTCATCAGGTCGATATACGCCGGCGTTTTGGTAAAGTCCAAAAGCCGCCGCTTCACCTGCTCGAACACCGCCCGGGTGATCTCCTCCCGGCGGAGCAGCAGGTCCTGACGCTCCTTGCTTTCCTGCTGGGAGACGCTCCTGGTGGCGCTGGTGTGGATCTCGGTGATCTCGTCCTGGATGCGGCTGTAAAGCTCCTGCAAGACCTCGGCCTCCGCCTTCTTCATGGCGGTGGTCTTGAACTCCTCCGCCTCGTCCCGCAGCTTCTTCGCTTCCGCTTCCGCCTGGTCCAGCACCGACTTCTGTATCATCTCGAACCGTTCCTCGATGGTTGCCATTTCTTCACACCCTTTCTACTGTGGGGATAAGGATAAAAGGATAAAGGACAGGATCAGATGGAGATGCCCACCGCTTCTTTCACGTACCGGGTAATGGCGTCGGAAAGCTGCCCCGCCCCGTGGCGGTCGGTGACCTCCACGATGAGGGGGCGCTTGCGGTTGAGCTTCAGGTCGTACACCAGCTCCGGGCAGAGGTTGATGAGCCGGTTGGTCATCAGCACCACCCCGATCTCCGGGTCGTCCATCACCCGGAGGAGCTCCTTCTGGACCTCCTCCGCCTCGTGAAGGACCACCCCCTCGATGCCCGCCAGGCGCATCCCCATCTTGGTGTCGATGTTGTCGCTGAGGAGATAGAATTTCATGGCGTTTCCTCCTCTGCCCTGCTTCCCTTACAGGTTGTTGATGATCAGGATGGAGATGAGCAGGCCGTAGAGGGCCACGCCTTCGCCCAGGGCCACGAAGATCAGCGCCTTACCGAAGGCTTTGGGGTCCTCGGAGAAAGCCCCGATGGCGGCGGGGGCGGCGGCGGCCACGGCGATACCGGCACCGATGCAGGAGCAGCTGGTCACCAGGGCGGCGGCCAGGTAGCCCAGGCCGTCACCGATGGACATCCCGGCGGTGGCGGCGGCGGCAGCGGCAGCGGGCTCCGCCTCGGCCAGGGTGATGAAGCCGCCCATGGGCAGGATGACCATGAGAGCCGCCACGCCGAAGAAGGCGCAGAGGTTGAAGATCACGGCGTGCTTGGCCTTCTGGCCGGTGGTGACCCCCTTGTAGATGGGGATCAAAGGCATCATCAGCATCAGCACGGCGGCCAGGGGAAGCACAAAGAATGTCGCGTTCATATTCGGGTACCTCCAGTATAAAAATTGTTTGATCAAAAATTTTCTTTATACGGTCTCCTGTACGGAGTAATCCACTTCGGCGGGGAGGAAAGGCCGGCCCTCGCCGTCAAAGAAGCGGCTGAAGATCTCGTAGAACTCCAGACGCAGCACCTGGATGCCCACGATGAGGCCCTCCATGGCGGCCACGAAGATGTTGCCCACGATGATGACCACGATGGAGCCGACCCCTCCCACCATGCTGGAGAGGGTGAAGACCACCACCATCATCCCGGCGTGGACCAGGACGAAGGCCCCCACACGGAGGAAGGACATGGTGTTGGTGACAAAGCTGAGGAGGACCTCAAACATCTCGAAGAAGTTCTCCACCACAAAGCCGCCAACCCCCTCGGGGAACAGCTCCTTCTCCCCCCGGCAGAGCTTGCCCAGGGGTTCCTTGGCGAACATCAGCAGCAGGGGGATGACGAAGAAGGGGACGATGTACACCGGGGTGAGGACGTTGATCTGAAGGACCATGGTGGCCACCACGGCGAAGAGCACCGCCAGGTAGAACACCAGGCCGGCCAGGCCGTTGTTGGAGAAAAAGACCCGTTCCCAGTCCTTCCGCCGCAGCCCCAGCAGGACGTTGAAGCCGATGGACACGATGATGATGACGGCGCCTACCCCGACTGCCGCCAGCAGCAGGAAGTTGGTGTAGCTCCCCTCCATCACCTGGATGAGGTGGGGCCGGCCGAAGATGGCCTGGTGCACCGGGATCAGCAGCTCCTCAAAGCCGAACACCGACCCGTAGAGGAAGCCGAACACCATGGAGGAAAGGCCGATCCGGGACATGATCCCCCCGATGGCCATCCCCTTTTTCTTGTAGAGGAAGAGGCCCAGCAGCGACACCATGAGCCCCTGGCCCAGGTCGCCGAACATGATGCCGAACAAGAGGATGTAGGTGAAGGCCACGTAGGGGGTGGGGTCCAGGTCCTGGTAGGACGGCAGGCCGTACATATCCACGAACATCTCGAAGGGTTTGACAAAGGCCAGGTTCTTGAGCCGCACCGGCACGGTGAGCCGGGGCTCCTCGTTGGGATTCTTCAGGGTGACTGTCACCTTGTCCAGGTCGGCGAAGGACCTTTCAAAGGCGGCGGACTCCTTGCCGGGGACGTACCCCAGCACCACGAAGTCCCCCTTTACCCAGGCGGCCTTGTCCCGAAGTTCAAAGGCTTTGCCCAGGAGGCAGAGCTTGGCGTGGAGATGCTGGACCCGGTCCTTCTCCCCGGCGGCGATGCCGGCGATCTCCCCTTTGATGCCCTCCAGCACCTTCTGTTCCCGCTGGAGGTCCTGCTCGATAAAGGCGATGGCCTCCTGGGGGGTGCCGTGGGCGTAGTCCGGCACCCGGACCCGCTCGAAGTAGAGGGAGTGGAACAGGCCGTCGATCTCCTGGACGTCGGCCATGGCGCAGAAGTAGAGGCACCAGACGTACCCGCCGTCGTTTTCCGACGAGAGGAGGATGAAGGGCCGGTCGCTGTAGCTGTGGAGCTTCTGGTAGCTTTCCACCGGCAGGCGGCCGAACCGGAGCTTGACGTACTTGCAGGAGAACAGACTGTCGAAGTTCACGTCCTCCAGGCCGGTGAGGTGCCGCAGCCGGCGGAGGGCCTTTTCGTGGGAGCTGATGAGCTGCTCCGACCCCCGCTTTTTGGAGAGGAGCTTTTTGAGCTTCCCCTCCAGCTTTTCGATGTAGCCGGGGATCTCCTCGTTGTGGAGGTCCAGCCCCTCGAAGCTGGTATTGCCGAGATCAATGTCCGCGTCCAGGGCGATGGCGCTGAGCTTTTTGCCCAGGGCGGCGTAGGGGTTCTCCTCCTTCATCGCCGACAGGGCGGAGGAGTATTCCGACAGGCTCCCGGCGTTTTCCGGGTGAAAGACCCCGGAATCCAGGCATCGCAGCAGCACCTCGTCCAGCTGTCCCCTCTCCCCGCGGATGGTCACCAGGGACATCTTTTCTATGGACACAGACTTCACCACCTTTCTAATACTAATCACCGACTAAAAGTCGGCGATACGCACGCTTTGCGTGCTGGC
>CANOCD010000208.1 GCA_947564495.1 uncultured Angelakisella sp.
TTTTTCAAAAATACCGTCTCCTTTTCATTTTACTGTTCTGAAATTTTTCCCTCATACCTACTGCCCCCTTTTTTCACAAACTGGCATGCGTTCCTCCCGAAAAACCTATGTAGCCTTTGATACAAAAAGGTTCCGGTAATTATTAGGCTAAGTATAGCATATGGTTTTCTGGTTGTAAAGCAAAAGATGCAAAAATCAATATTTATAACAATTTATCGTTAAACGTTTTATGTAAAACAACGAAAATGTGTTGAACCGCAACATAAGCAAAGCCGAACTTCCATTTATCCTGCCTCCAAAAACCGAGGGCTTACCCCGCCCGATACCGCCCCAGCTCCACCCGGGCGGCAGGCATAGGTTCCTCCCCCAGCAGAGGGCGGCACCAGCGAAGGAACTCCGGGGTGACATCGTTGCCCCGGGGGGCGATGAACTCATCGGGCATCAGCCGTTCGGTGAGCATCACCTTCTCAATGGGGATGCGGACGGGGCGGATGGCGTAGCCCGGCCCCGGGAGCCGTTCCAGGCCGATCATCACCCCGGAGGCCCCCTCCAGGGCGGCCTTTACTGCCTCCCTTCCGGCCAGGATGGCCTCCTCCCGGTCCACCGAGCTTTGGCAGGCCATGGAGGCCCTGCCGGAAAGCCCGGGCTTTTCGCTCCGGGCCTTGATCCCCAGCTCTTTGATGACCAGTTGGGCCAGGTGGGCGCTGACATCCCCGGTGTAGACCGCCCGGCCGGAGCGGAAGACGGGCGGCACCACCGGCTCCCCGTCCGGGTCTTTCAGACCTTCACTGACCACCACGACCACGCCACCCTGCCTTTTGTGGAGGGCAGCCACATCCTCCAGGAACTCCTCCTGGCGGAAGGGGCGCTCCGGCAGGTAGATGAGGTGGGGGCCGTCCCCCTCCTGTTCCCGGGCCAGGGCGGAGGCCGCCGCCACCCAGCCGGCGTTTCGGCCCATGGCCTCTACCACGCTGACGTGGATGGGCAGGGCGGCAACATCCTGGCTGATCTCCCCCACCGTCCCGGCGATGAACCGGGCGGCGCTGCCGTAGCCCGGGGCGTGATCGGTGACAGAGATGTCATTGTCGATGGTCTTGGGGATACCTACCACTGAAAGCTCGGTCCCCAACTCCCGGCTGGCCCTGTAAATTTTGCCGCAGGCGTCCATGCTGCCGTTGCCCCCGTTAAAGAGCAGACAGCGAATGCCTCGTCTCTCTAAGATCTTTGCTATGGCTCGGTAATGCTCCGGCTCCAGAGCGTCCCGGCTGGTGCCGATGGCCGAGGCCGGGGTCCGGGGCAGCCTTTCGATGACCTCCGCCGGGACAGCGGAAAGGTCCAGCAGTTCCTCCCGGAGGAGGCCCCCCGCCCCGCCTATGGCGGCGTAGACCGGCCCCGCTTTGGGGCGGCTCCCCGCCTCCCGGATCACCCCGTAAAGGGAAGCGTTGATGACGGCGGTGGGGGCGCCTCCGTGAACCACAAGAATGGGCTTTTTCATCGGCGAACCCCCTTACAGCCGCACCACCGGGACCCCCAGCACCTTCGCCAGCCCCTCCATCCGGGCGGCGGTATCCTCCCAGACCAAGCTGTAGTGATGGCTCATCCCCTGCTCGGCGATGTTGCGGAGGACCTCCAGCACCGGGGTCCCCACCCGGACATTCACCATAGACCCCCGGGTGCAGCGAACAGTGGGCACCGCCTCCCCCCGCAGGAGGAACAGCCGGTACTCCCCGCCCAGGTTGGTGAACCGGGCGGCGGTGACAGGCCCGGGCTTCAAAGCGCACCAGAAAGCGGTCCCCTGCCCCGCCAGAGGATGATTGCACATCGTCACCCCGTCCCCCTCATCGTGGAGACTGGGGGCGGCGTTGCCGCAGTGCCAGAAGGTCAGGGTGTTCTCCCCCTCGTCCAAATTGATCAGGTCGCAGATAAAGGGGGGCCTGCCGGTGAACTGATGCTGCACGGCGGCGGCCAGCCCGGCGTCCACGTCCCCTTCGCAGAAGATGTTCAGCCCCTCGTCGGCCAGGCGGCCCAGGACGGCGCAGGGGGTGGTGTGGAGGTTCCCCATCTCCGGCCAGCACTTGATGGCGGCGTAGTCGTAGCCCTGGCGGGGCATCAGCTCCCGAAGGGTCAGGAGCAGCCGGGCGTGGTTCTCCAGGTGGCCCTCCGGCAGGGCGGAGGTGTCCCAGGCTTTGGAGGTCCGCTCCATCTCGGCCCGGACCTCCTCCTCTGGCAGAGCGGCCATCTGGTCGAAAACAACCTTCAGGTCGGTCTCCTCGATGTTGATGCCGAAGGTCCGGCGGATGACCACCTCGTCAAAGGCGCAGTTGTAAAAGGCGGTGGGCCGGTATCCGAAAAGACCCAGGGTCATCCCCCGGAGGCTCTTTCTGACGGTGTAGGCATCCACCAGGTCGGACAGCTCCTCCTTCACCCGGTCCTCCTCCTTGTTGCCGTAGAGGATGTGGTGGGGCGCCCCGATCCGCATGAGGCTGGCGCCGTTCATGGCGGCGGAGCAGAGGGCGTTGGCGTAGAGCCGGTCCTGGCGGACCCAAGCCTCCTCCCGGGGGGCCCAGAGGATCACCGGGACCCGGAGGCTGTCGGCCATGGCGCAGCAGACATCATCCCCGGTGAAGGCCCCGTAGACCGAAAGGACCAGGTCCGCCCCGGCGGCCCGGAAGGCCGAGACGCAGTCCTCCACGTCCCCCTTAGTGCAGACCAGCCGGGGGAAAACCGTCACCTCCGCCTGGGGGAAGGTCTCCTTCACCCAGGCGCCGTAGTCCGCCAGGCGGCGCTCCGGCAGCTCCCGGGGCCAGCGGCCCGAGACGGTGACTAAAAATCCAAGGTGCAGCTTCTTTCTTGCCATTTTTCCCCCTCCTTATACCTTGCCCGCCGAACCGGAAAGGCGGATGATCTTCTTCACGTCCTCCACCAGGGCGTCGCTGGCGTGCTGGCTCAGCTTCCAGGAGTGGCCCTGGTGGTCCAGCTTTTCCAGGGCCTCCTGGTAGTGCTGGACGTACTTGTAGCGGATCTCGGTCCCGAAGTTGATCTTGGCCACCCCCAGGCCGATGGCCTCCCGGACGATGGACTCCTCCATGCCGGTGCAGCCGTGGAGGACCAGGGGGATGTCGGTGAAGGCCCGGACCCGCTCCAGGACCTCCAGGTGGATCTCCGGCTTGCCCCGGTAGTAGCCGTGGGCGTTGCCGATGCCGATGGCCAGGGTGTCCGGCTGGCAGAGGGAGAGGAACTCCCGGACGTCCTCCGGGTCCACCAGGTTCTTGTTCTCCAGGGGGACGCCGTTGTCCAGGCGCTGGAGCTCCCCGATCTCCGCCTCCACCGGCACGCCGAAGCACCGGGCGGTGCGGATGACCTCGTTGGTCATAGCGGCGTTCTCCCCGACAGGCAGGGCGGAGCCGTCGATCATCACGCTGGTAAAGCCCAGGCGCAGGGCCTCCATGCAGATGTCGAAGTCCCCCCCGTGGTCCAGGTGGATGGAGACGGGGACGGTCACTTTATTGGCGCACCACTTGGCCGTTTCCACGAACCAGTCGTTGCCGGAGTAGGCCCCGGTGGAGACGTAGTGGGCCAGGATCATGGGGCTGCGGAGCTCCTCCGCCGCCTTGCAGCAGGCCCGGATGATGTCGTAGTTGCCCCCCTGGGTGTTGATGGCCGGGATGGCGAAGCCCTCCCGGGAGGCCCGCCGGAGCAGGTCCAGATTGTTTGTCAGCATGAGCGTTTCACTCCTATCTTAAAACAGGTCAGCCCTTTACGGCTCCGGCCACCAGGCCCTTGATCATGTACTTCTGGAAGAAGAAGAACACGAAGATCATGGGCAGGGTC
>CANOCD010000209.1 GCA_947564495.1 uncultured Angelakisella sp.
CCATAAGGTGGTCGAAGCCGGTATCGCTGTTGAAGCCAAGGTAGTGCATCACCTCGTGGATGTACACGGTGCGGAGCATCTTGGCGGAAAAGACAACGCCGGAGACCTCCGGGAGCTTCCCGTCCTTACTGTCCGAAAGCAGCTCCGCCGCCACGTCGCCATTGATGAACAGCTCGTCCGGAAGATCGCCGGAGTAGGACCCGCCCACCATTTGGGAGACCTCCTCCGGATAGCTGGCTTCCATGATCTGGAGGGCGTCCAGCCTGGGGGCGACGTCGATGCCGTGGACATCCTGGAAGTAGGCGGCGATCATCCGGTCACAGCCCTCAAAAAAGGGGGTCAGCTCGGCTCCCATCGGGACCGCCACCTCGTTGCAGCTGTGTACGATGGCCTTTGTCTCATCCAGACCGGAGCTATCTTCCAAACCTTGTTCCTGGTATTCCGAAAGGGCCGGCAGGACACCCTCCAAATGGGGCTCCCTCCAATACAGGTCCTCTGCCAGCAGGACTATGAGGAAGGCCGCGCCTGCCGCCGCCAGAAAAAGCAGGGCGGCGAAAAGGAGCGGGGGCTTTCCACGGGATATGGGGCGCTTTTCCACTGGACCGGACCTCCTCTCTGACCAGATCACGCCGGGACCTTGGGCAGCAAGGCCAGCCGGGGCCGGGGGACGTAGTCGTTGAGGCGGCCCTGGTAGACCAGCCGGGCCCCGGGGAGGCCGGCGAAGTCCTGGGGCCGGACCAGGGAGACATCCTTCTCCGGCTGCCAGATGCCGCTTTCCCGCAGGACAAAGGCCACGAACTGGGAACAGACGAAGTGGTGCCGCCGGGGGAAGGGTATCCCCGCCATGATGGCCACAAGGCCCAGGAAGTTGTAGCGGTAGTTCCACTCTTCCTCCTCGAAGGCGGCGATGACCTCCCGGAGGCGGCGGTACTGCTCCCCGGTGACCGCCACCCGGTAGACGGCGCACTGGGTGTCCTGGTACCGGCGGTAGATGCCCCGGCCCGGCTTTTCCCGGACGAAGCCGCTGGCGACAGGCAGCCAGAGGCACTGGCGGCCGAAGCTGTACAGGACGTCCAAACTGCCGTCCAGGGCGATGGAGGCGTGGTTGTAGGGGGTGGGGTTAAAGAGATGGAGGAACCGGGAGAACTTGGTCCCGGTCTGGGTGGTGACGATGTAGACGCTCCCCATGGGACGCCTCCTTTCTGCCGTGGGACGGCGGCGGTCTCTGTTTACCTATACGACAGAGAGGGGCGGGTGACTTCAAAACCGGACAAGAAATTTAATCGCTCAGCAGGCTGAGGGTGATGTCGTACTTGGACTCGGTGGCCTTCTGCTGCTTGGCCTGGCGGGAATACTGGACCACCGTGGCGGAGGACCGGCCTATGGGCTGGAGAGTCCCGGCCCCGGCGACGCAGCCCCCGGGACAGGCCATCCCCTCCAGGAGGTAGCCGTTGTACTTGCCGGCCTTGGCCATCATCAGGAGCTTCTTGCACTCGGCAAGGCCCTGGGCGCTGGCGATCTTCACCTCCCGGTCGGGGTCCATCTCCTGGATGACGTCGGCCACCGCTTTGGCCACCCCGCCCCCCACGGCGAAGCCCCGGCCGGCGCCGGTGCCCTCCTCCATGGGCTTTTCCGTGGTGATGGCCTTGAAGTCCACCCCCTTGGCCTCGAACATCCCCATGAGCTCCTCGAAGGTGAGGACGAAGTCCACGTCGCTGCGGATGGTCCGGCGGCTGGCCTCCAGCTTTTTGGAGGCGCAGGGGCCGATAAAGGCGATCTTGCAGCCCTTGTGCTCCTTCTTCTGGAGCCGGGCGGTGAGGACCATGGGGGTCATGGCCATGGAGATGTAGGGGGCCAACGTGGGGAACAGCTTTTTGGCCATCACCGACCAGGAGGGGCAGCAGGAGGTGGCCATAAAGGGCTGCTCGGCGGGCACCGCCCGGAGGAAGTCCTTGGCCTCCTCGATGGTGCAGAGGTCGGCGCCGATGGCCACCTCCACCACCCGGTCAAAGCCCAGCTGCTTCATGGCGGCCTCGAACTTTTCCGGGGGGAGGTCCGGCCCGAACTGGCCGATAAAGGCGGGGGCCACGATGGCGATGACCCGGTCCCCCTTCTTGATGGACTGGATGAGCTGGAAGATCTGGCCCTTGTCCGCAATGGCGCCGAAGGGGCAGTTGACCAGGCACATCCCGCAGGAGACGCACTTGTCCTGGTCGATGGTGGCCTTGCCCTGGCTGTCGGTGCCGATGGCGTCCATGCCGCAGGCGGCGGCGCAGGGGCGCTCCATCTTGATGATGGCGTTGTAGGGGCAGGCTTCGGCGCACTTGCCGCACCGGATGCACTTGCCGGGGTCGATGAGGGAGCGGCCGTTCTTCCGGACGATGATGGCGTCCTTGGGGCAGGCTTCGCTGCAAGGGTGGGCCAGGCACCCCTGGCAGCAGTCGGTGACCCGGTACTGCTTTTCGGGGCAGCCGTGGCAGGCGAACTTGATGAGGTTGATGAGGGGGGGCTCGTAGTATTTTTCGGCCACGGCGCTCTCGTTCACCCCCATGGAAAGGGGGGCGTGTTCATCCATGGGGCGCAGGGGCAGGCCCATGGCCAGGCGGAGCCGCTCCCCCACGATGGCCCGCTCCAGGAAGATGGATTCCCGGTACTGGGCCACTTCCCCGGGGATGATCTTGTAGGGCAGCTCTTCGATGCGGGAGTAATCCCCGCCCTCGTAGCCCAGCCGGGCCACCTCGGTGAAGATCTGCCGGCGGATGTTCTGGACCGACGTGTGTATTCCTCTCATAGTCGTTTCTCCTTTCGGGAAGGGGCCCCTTTCCCATCGGGCCCCTCCCGGGTCGTTTCAAAAGGGACAGCGTCCCATCCTGTTCCGCCGATATTCTATCATATTTCCCCGGGTTTGTACAGAGCCGGGGCTGGCAAAAACGGCGGCAAAAAACGGCACGGGAGGAAAAGCCCCCTCGTGCCGTTTGGTTTTCTTTTAGGCGCTGATGATCTGGGCGTTGGCCCGGCGGTAGGTGTCGTTGTCCTTGAGGTGCAGCTCGATCTTGGCAAAGGTCAGCTCCTGCTGGACCTCCTCGGCGTCCACCAGGCTCCCCCCCAGGTTGAGGCGCTGCTCCAGCTCCTCCACCTGCTCCTTCAGCTCCTCGATCTCCCGGTCCACCCGGTCGGTGTCGATGGTGGTGGCGCTCTCTTGGGCTTTCTCCTCCTCGGCCTTCTTCTCCTCCGCCTCGGCGGCCTCCTCTTCCCGAGCGGCCTTTTCCTTCTCGGCGGCCTTGGGGTCGTCAAAGAGGATGACGGGGTTGCCCTCCTCGTCCTTGGCCAGGCGGTAGAGCCCGGCGGTCTCCCCCTTTTCCTGTGGGGCGTACCGGTCCCGGCGCTCCCCCTGGAGGCCGGTCTCCCCCGCCTCCCCGGGGTCAGCGGCGGCGGTGACGCCGGGGGCCTCGTCCGCCCCGGTGATGGCACGGGCCGCCGTATCGGAAACCTCCGGCAGGGGCCGCTGCCGCTCCGGAGCAATCTGTGCAGGGTTTGGATGCAATACCTGGATATTCATAGGGATACCTCCTTGTGGGCCTGCCGTGTGTGTCCATCCATTGTTATTATAGACGAGTTGGAAGAAAAATGCAAGAGGGTCTGACGGAAAAAGGAAATTTCTGGCCATGGAGAGGGCATTTTGAAAAAAATTTTTTCTGTTTTGCAACCACCGCCCCTATTTATCGTTTATACTGGTGAAGGACACCTTGAAAGGAGGGTCACATGATGGAGGACGAAGCCATCGTCTGTCTGTACTGGCAGCGGGACGAG
>CANOCD010000210.1 GCA_947564495.1 uncultured Angelakisella sp.
GGTGCAGTCTCGTTACCGGCCGCAGGTTGTCACTTCGAGAAAACAAAGCCGGGAAAGGGTAACTTGCAACCCTTCCCCGGCTTCGCTGTTTTTTCCTGCGGCCTGGTTTTGGCAGGCCCGTTTTAGTTTAGTCGTTGGTTCAGCGGCCCGGTCTTTGCATCCTGCCGACCGCCACCGCCTAGGAGCATTTCGCCCGCTGCGGCGGGCGACCAGGGGCGTCGCCCCTGGACCCTACCGCCCTTTGAAAAGGGCGGCCCTAAACTTTACTTGTCTCGATTGCTACCTCGTGCGAGCCTCAGCCCTGCTCCTCTCCAGAAGCCACCGGCCCTTCCTCCGCCACGACCGTATCAGCCGCCGCCTCCGGCTCCTCCACCCGCCGAACCGGCGGAGCCGCCGCCTTCTTCACCTTCAACCCCGCAACATCCGCCCCCGACACGATCCGGTTCCGATTCCAAACCGCAATGGCCACAACCACAACCACCACCAAAGCCATCCCGGCAAACCCATAGCTCCCCGCCTGGACCCCCAGCCAACAAAGGAAATTCCCCCCGTCGCTGAAGTTAGAAATGGTCCCCAGCTCCTCAAAGAGCTCCGCGTTAGCCGTAACAGCCCCCAGGGTAAACAGCTCCGCCAAAGAAGAAGCGCACCAAAGCATAGTAGCCGACGCCAGCACCCCCGCCAAAAGGCTCCGCACCAAGTCCCCCCGGCAAACGATCACAATGATGGCAATGATATAAGGAAGCATAGCAATATCCCCCTGAATGAGGAACCGGTTCCCCGGGATGCTCCCCGCCAAAAAGGTGATAATAGGCGCCACCATTAAAGTCACCACAACGACAGTCCCGTTCCCCAAAGCCGTGGTAGGCGTCATGGCAAGATAGAGATTTCCCTTGATCCCCAGCTTCTCCCGGGAAAAAGTGACCATCCGTTCCCCAATGGGGGATAGCGCCCCGGACAAAGCCTGTCCCAGATAAGGAGCCAGAAAAGCCAGCGCCCCAAAGGTCATAGCCAGCTGGAGGATGGCAAAACCCTCCCGCCCCGCCAAAACCCCCAGCAGGATGCCCAAAGCGAAGCTCCACGCCACCGGGGATGCCAAAGCCGCCTTGGGCTCGGTGCTCCGGTCCAGCACCAGCCGGGGCCGCCCCGGGATGCAGTTGAGAAGATGCTCCGCCACCAGCCCAAAAGGAACAGCGGCAGTGGCGTAGCCGTTGGCCACCGAAACCCCCGGGATCTGGCAGTACCGGGACATCCGCCACCCGCACCGGTCAGAAAAGACCAGCAGCAGCGCCGAGGCGGCGGCAGCCGTGACCATCCCGTAAGCCAGGCTTTCGGTGAGCCGCTCCACCATCGCCCCCAAAAAGGCCACGTGCCAAAGGTTCCAAAGGTCCAGATTCAAGGTCCGGGTGCACCGGGAAAGAAGCATCACCCAGTTCACCACAAGATATAGAGGGATGATCCAGGCGCTGATGGTAGAGGCGTAGGCGATGGCCGAAGAGGCCGCCCACCCGGCGTCGGTGATCTCCAAGGCCAGCTGATGGTTCACCGTGATGTCCGCCACCACCGCCGCCAAACTGCTCCTCAGGCTGTTTACCATCAGGTTGAGGCCGAAGATGGCCCCCGTGGTCCGCACCCCGGCCCGCAGAGCCTCCCCGAAGGTCAGCCCCAGCACCTTCCCGCAAAGGGTGAGGAGGATGGGGGTCATGATGAGCCATCCCATCCGAATAAAGAGTTCAAAGAAACGTAAAAACCAATCCAAACAAATACCTCCCGACCGGGCTCTCTCCCCGGCTGTTTGATCGCTCCTCCGGCAAAGGAGGACAGCCCTCCGGCCGCCCCGCCAGCAGAAAGACCCGTTCCGTTTTCCCGGCCTTTCCGGTGATTCTACACATTATAGCACATCCCGCCGAAGATTTCCAGTGCCCCGACGGAATTTACCCCTGCCCATCCCCGCCGCCCCCCTTTTTCCGCCTTGACAACCGTGACAGAAACAGGTAGAATATACCATAGCAATATAACCAGTGTTACATTTTATCAGACCGTTTTGATCGAGGAGATGCCCCCCTATGCCCCAGCTGAATCTGGTCCTGGTGGAGCCCCGCATCCCCCAGAACACCGGCAATGTCGCCCGGACCTGCGCCGCCACCGGAGCCCGCCTCCACCTGGTGGGACCCATGGGCTTCTCCCTGGACAGCGCCAAACTGAAGCGTGCCGGCCTGGACTATTGGGACTACCTGGATGTCACCTGCTACCCCAGCCTGGAGGACTTCCTCTCCAAGGCCCCGGAGGAGGAGCTGTTCTTCTTCACCACCAAGGGCCGCCAGGTCTATTCCAAGGAGCGGTTCCCCGATCCCGCCTGGCTGGTCTTTGGCCGGGAGGACGCCGGCCTCCCGGAGACGCTGCTGCTCCGCCACCCCCAAAGATGCCTCCGCCTCCCCATGCGGACGGGACTGCGGAGCCTCAACCTATCCAACACCGTCGCCATCGCCGCCTACGAGGTCCTGCGCCAGTGGGACTTCCCGGAGCTCCAGAACCAGGGGCGGCTCCACGAATATCAGTGGCCAGAGGCCCAATGAAGGAGGAAAAAGCCTTGTTAAAGATCATCACCGATTCCGCCGCCGACGTCCCCAAGAAGGAGGCGGAGGAGTACGGCATCCGGGTCATGCCCATCCCCATCACGGTGGACGGGACCACCTACCGGGAGAGCGTGGACTTCACCAGTGAGGAATACTACCCCATGCTCCTGGGGGCCTCGTCCATCCCCACCACCGCCCAGATCACCCCCATGGAGTTCGCCGACGCCTTCCGGGAGGAGCTGGCCCAAGGCAACCGGGAGATCATCTGCGTCACCATCACCGCCCAGGGCTCGGGGATCTACAACGCCGCCTGCCTGGCCCGGAAGATGGTCCTGGAGGACCTCCCCCAGGGGGAGGAAGCGGCCATCGACATCGTGGATTCCGCCGCCTACACCTACGTTTACGGCCACGCCGTGGTCAAGGCGGCCAAAGCCGCCAAAGAGGGCAAAGACCGGGAGGAGGTCCTGGAGCTCCTCCACCGGGAGCTGACCACCTGGCAGGTGTACTTCGGCCTGACCAACCTGGACTTCGCCAAAAAGAGCGGCCGCATCACCTCCACAGCGGCCTTTGTAGGGGAGCTGCTGGGCTTCCGCCCCCTCCTCACCATCCACAACGGCGAGACCGACACCATCCAGAAGGTCCGAGGCGACCACAAGCTCATCGACGCCATGGTGGAGCGGTTCCAGAAGCAAGCCGCCAGCGACAACCGGGGCTTCTACATCGTCCACGCCCAAAGCGACGACCTGACCAAAGAGTTGCGGAAGCGCCTGGAAAAGGCCACCAAGCGCAAATGCCTGGGAGAATACCTCATCGGCGCCTCAGTGACCACCAACGCCGGCCCCACAGTATTCGGCGTCATCGTCCCCGTGACCGAGGTCATCTAAGGTGGTCATCTAAGGCCCGTTGAAGCCCGTTGAAGTCCATTAAATCCCGTAAAAGTCCGCCCCAAAGCGGAGTCCCCCGCCCACTCCCAGCCGGAACTTCCGCCTAACTCCCCGCCGAAGCTCTTACCCAAGCCCCCTGCCAAGGGGGCTTTTTCGTTGGCCAGGATCTGAATGCGCCCCCACCCCCTGCGGATTCCCCGCCCCGATTCCCCACTTTCCCCTATAGTCCCTGCGGATAACGCCCCACATCCCGCCCGGGCCACTACCTCTCCATCCTGATTGCCGACCCTGTGCCTGTCGTTAGGCCGTGACCCTTTGGGCGTGCGCTCATTGGGCTTGCATCCTAGGGC
>CANOCD010000211.1 GCA_947564495.1 uncultured Angelakisella sp.
ACCCGGGGCCGGGAGATCTCTCCGCCATCGGGCTGATGGAGAATCTGCACACCCTGGAGTTCGGGACGCCCCGCAGTCAGAGCATCCCCCTGGTGCTGGCGGCGGATTTCTCCTTTTTGTCCCGATGCAAAAAGCTGAAAAAGCTGGACCTGCGGTGGACTGATTTCTCGGACTGCGCCCTGCTGCTCCAGCTGCCGGCGTTGAAGTGCGTCCTCCTGCCGTCCCAGAAGCAGCTGACCGGAACAGAGGCCCTAAAGACGCTGGTCGATCGAGGGGTGACGGTGGAGATCCCTGCGGAATATCTGCCCCCCATGGTCCGACAGCCCGCCCAGGGCAGCGAACCGGTTCGGGCCGTGGTGGCGGAGATCAAAAAGCGCACCGCCACGGACTGCTGGCAGCTCACCATCCAGCCTGACGTGACCCCGGGGCTGTTTGACAGCAAGTTCGGCGGCCTGCCCTACTGGCCGCCTGGGATGCCCTATCCCGCCGACAGCGCAGGGGAAAAGCTGGTCCTGCTGGCCCAGATCGACCTGGAACAGATCGGGGCGAAGGCCCCTCTGCCCGAGACCGGGCTGCTCCAGTTCTTTGTGGGACAGGGCGAAAATTTCGGAGCGGACTGGGGGGAGGACACCCCCAGGGGGTTCCGGGTGGTCTGGCACGAGAAGGTGGACCGCAGTCTCGCCCCGAAACAGGTCCAGGCTCTGGGCATTCCCACCCATGCCGGCCTGGACTACTGGCCGGTGTTCCGGGAGACTGCCGTCACCGCCCAAAAGACCACCGCCTGGATGGGCCCGGCGGACGGGGGCTTTGACGCCCTCTTTGCCCAGGTGTGGGAGGAGGTCACTGGACAGCCCCCCGCAAAGCCGGACTTCCGAGAGCTCCTGGAGGAGCCCGACCGGGAGTATCTCTATGACCAGCTGTGGTCCTCCGGCCACCATCTTTTAGGCTGGCCCTGCTTCGAGCAGTTCGATCCCCGGGGCGTGGACAGCCCCTACCGTTCCCTGCTGTTCCAGCTGGACTCGGACTGGAACGAGGCCGAAACCTATGTCATGTGGTCCGACGGCGGCGTGGGGAATTTCTTTATCAGCCCGGAGGATTTGAGACGCCACGACTTCTCCGATGTGTTCTATACCTGGGATTGCGGCTGATGTGGCGGCGTTCTGCGGACTGTAAAGCAGCATAAGAACAGCCCCCGGCGGGATCGGACCGCCGGGGGCTGTTATCTTTGCGCCAAAGTTCTATTGTTGATCGCTGTCCTCCACCCGGATGACGGGACGGTAAAAATCGTAGTCGCCGTCCAGTGTATCGTACTCCTGTACCTCCGGCCTGTAGTGGGGCGAGCAGGGAAGGAAACCGAGGAAGGGCCCCATCCCGCCGCAGATGTTACACCCGCCATCCCCGCCGCAGGTGGTGAACCTGTCGGCCTGCACCACTTCCCGCATATAGGGGTCGTAGGCGATGGACAGCCCGAAGAAGTTGGGTTCCTCCATGTCATAGGGCCTGCCCTTGTCCTCCGGCCCCTCAAACCAGTAGAGGTGCATGGAGTAGTCCAGGCCATCCCCCCAAGGGAACAGGGTGCGGCAGCTGCCGCCGCACAGGTAAGCCCATTCGTCCGCCGTAGGCAGGGAAAGGCCCTGGTCCTTCAGCAGTTTCAGGAGATCCGGATGGTCTACCTTGTGGTAGAGGCAGGCCTGCCAGCTGTCGCCATCCCGTTCAAAGCGGGCGCAGTTCACCCGTGTCAGGCTGTTCCCGCCGGTCAAAGCAAATTGGCGGAACTCCTCCAGCCAGTCTGGGAGCAGCCGGGGGTCATCCAGCGCCACCGGCTCCCAGCCGATCTCCTCCAACTCCCGGCCAACCAGCATGGGGCCAATGGCGGCCTGCCGCACCGGGGCCAGTTTCTCCCCGATCAGCTTCTCCGGGTCACGCTCCAGCTCCCACTCCCGGAACAGGTACTCCAATTCCTCCCGGCTCTCCTGGTTCAGCCCAACGGCAAACCCTTCCCAGCCCAGGGTGACCGTGTCGCCGGGGACAAAGACGAACTCCCGGCCGTCCTTCTCAAAGACCCCGGTGGTGCAACTCTGCCCCCAGCGGTCAAAGGTGTGCAGGCCAAGAAAGGTCATAGCATAGCAGGCGGCCAGCTTTTCCATCAGCGCCAGCTTCTCGGGGGATCCCAGCTGGTCAAATCGTGGACGGCATAATTTTTGGTCCATTTTAAGTCCTCTTTCTGTTTGTGCTGCGTGTTCCAGATGTTATTATAAGGCGGCGCCACCGAAAACGCAACCCCTCTCCCCTACCCCGCCAAAGCCATGACGAAGAGTATCCCCGCCGCCAGCCAGACCATGGGGCGGACGGGATGGCCTCTCCCCTCCTCTTCCAGGGCGGCGGGGAGGAGCTCGCCGCAGCTGATATGGATCATCAGCCCGGCCACCGAGGCCACCAGGATACCCATGGCGTAGGGGGTCAGCCCCCGGAGGAGGGTCTTGCCCAGGATATATCCCCCCAGCATAGGAAGGGCGGTGGTGGAGGAGAGAAAAAAGGCCCTCAGCCGCCGCCCGGTGGCCTGGTAGTAGGGGGCGGAGGTACAGATGCCCTCCGGGATGTTGTGGACGGCGATGGCGAAGGCGATGGTGGTGAGGGCCCGGGGGTCCTCCATGGCGGAGGCGCTGGCGATGGCCATCCCCTCGGGGAGGTTGTGGAGGAAGATGCCCAGGATCATCAGGATGGAGGTCCGCTCCAGCTCCTCCCGGCGCTCCCCCCGGGGGCGGTGAGGCAGCAGGCTTTCCAGGGCGGCCATGGTCAAGAGGCCGACGGCCAGCCCCGCCGTCACCCCCTTGATGCCGCATTTCGCCAGGCTCTCCGGCAGCAGCTCCAGAAAGGAGATGGCAAGCATCGCCCCGGCGGCGAAGGAGAGCATATCTCCGGTGATCCGCCGCCCCGGGGGAAAGGCCACCCCCAGAGCCGAGCCGATGACCGGCCCCGCCACCGCTACCCCTAAGATCCACAACTCCCGCTCCATTGCGACCCGCCCCCTTCTATGGTTCATGTTATGCAGGAAAGGGAGGGTTTATCAGTTACAGGTCTTGGATGTTCATCTTTTCGATGCGGTCCCGGTTCTTCTTTTCCAGGCGGGCCCGTCCCAGCTTGTAGAGGGCCAGGTGGATCAGGCAGGGCAGGCCGCCGCCCAGGAGAAAGGCCGCAATGGCCGCCGGGACGGTGGTGGCGTTCAGGGCGTAAACGGCCCCGAACAGGACACAGACGGCGGGCAGGATGAAGCCCGGCCATTTGGCCTCCCGGGTGCTGAAAAAGTATTGCAGGAAAAACTGTCCGATGAAAAGGACAAGAGCCGTAACGGTGGTGAGGGTGAAAAGAAACATCAGGGTTCCTCCTTTTGGGTCTTTTTGTATTCGCTGATGAGCAGCTTGGCGGTGTCGAAATCCAGCTTGTCGTTCATGGCAAGGCGCTTGACAAGGGTGACGTAGGGGTCGGCGGCGGCGTTTTCCCCCAGCCGGATCTTCTGGATGAGCCGGTCCAGGCGGAGGCGGACGGTGGGATAGGTCACCCCGTACAGCCCCGCCATCTCCTTGAGGGAGCCGGAGGAGAGGACGAACTTGCGGATGAAGCCCAGGTCCTCCTCGTCCAGGGCGGCCAGCCAGTCGGGCAGGGTCTCGATGGTCATGGACAAGCCTCCTTTTGAAGAAAAGTCAAGATTGCTAGCGTTTTGACTTTCATTATATTTAATATAACATTTAATTTTATTAAAGTCAAGAGGATCGTGAAAAGAAGATGCCTCCTCAAAGGGGGCTTTT
>CANOCD010000212.1 GCA_947564495.1 uncultured Angelakisella sp.
GCTTTGTGCTCTATTACATTATACCACATTTGTAGCCTTGTGACGACACTATCTAGAAAGGAGCGATTCCCATGACCACACTGGAACTACAGGAGGTATCCTACACCTACGACGGGGGCAGGCCCGTCCTGGATCATGTCACCGCCCGCTTTGAGGCGGGGAGGCTCTACGCCATCCTGGGGCCCTCGGGCTCCGGCAAGACCACCCTGCTCTCCCTCCTGGGGGGACTGGACAGCCCGACCCGGGGCCGTGTCCTCCTGGACGGGGCGGACATCGCCGGGGGGCTGGCCCGCCACCGTCGGGAGGGGGTCTCCTTCATCTTCCAGAGCCACAACCTTCTGGACTACCTGACCCCCCTGGAGAACGCCGCCCTCACCGCCCGGCTGGACCCCGCCCCCATCCTGGCCCGGCTGGGCCTCACCGGGGAGGAATCCGCCCGGAACGTTCAGAAGCTCTCCGGGGGACAGCGGCAGCGGGTGGCCATCGCCCGGGCACTGGCCGCCAACACCCCGGTCATCCTGGCCGACGAGCCCACCGGCAGCCTGGACCCGGCCACCGCCGGGGAGATCACCGCCCTCCTAAAGGAAAGCGCCCGCCGCCTGGGGAAGTGCGTGGTGATGGTGACCCACGACCACGCCGCCGCCAGGCAGGCGGACGCCATGTTGGAACTCAAAGGGGGACAGCTGCGGGAAAGGCCGTAATTACCGGAACTGCTCCGCCCAGGTTTTCAATTCCTGCTCCCCGGCCCGGGCTGAAAACACCTTTCCCTCCCGGACATCGGCCCTGGGGCAGGAGGGGGCCAGCTCCCGGGTGGTGTTCCCCATGCCGCTCCCCCCGGAGGTGGCCAGGGGGATGATCTTCTTCCCCGCCAGGTCGTACCCCTCCAAAAAGGTGTTGACGATGGTGGGGGCCACGTACCACCAGATGGGGAAGGCCAGGAAAATGGTGTCGTACTGCTCCATCCCCTCCACCCGGCTGGCCACGGCGGGGCGGAAGGTCTTGTCCCCCATCTCCAGGCTGCTCCGGCTCTTTTTGTCCTGCCAGTTCAGGTCGGCGGCGGTGTAGGGCCGTTCCGGCCTGATCTCGTGGAGGTCGGCCCCCAGGGCCTTGGCCAGCCGCTCCGCCACCCTGGCGGTGGTCCCCGTTGCGCTGAAATAGGCGACTAATACCTTGTTCATCTTCGCTTCCTCCTTATCCGTTCAGGCTGGCGATCCAGGCTTGGATGTCCCCCTGGGTCGCCCCGTTGAGCCGTTTTCCGTCGGCGATGCCGGCCCCGGGGTAGAGCCCCTGGAGGTCCCGGACGCTCTGGTCCACCCCGCTGCCCCCGGAGGTGCAGAACAGGTGGATGGTCTTGCCCTCCAGCTCTCCCCCCTCCAAAAAGGTCTGGATGATCCGGGGGGCGGTGCCCCACCAGATGGGGTACCCCAGGTAGAGGACGCCGCAGTCATAGGCGCCGCTCACATCCCCGCTGATGGCAGGCCGGACCTCGGGGTCCTTCATCTCCTGGTTGGCCCGGCAGTCGTCGTTGGTGTAGGCCAGGTCCTCGGCGGTGTAGGGCTGTTCCGGGACCAGCTCGAACAGCTCTCCTCCCGTCTCGTCGGCGATGAGCCGGGCCACCTTGGCGGTGGTTCCGGTGGCGGAAAAGTACACCACCCCGACCTTGGGCTCCCCGGCCTCCTCCGGCTCCGCTTCGCTTTGGCTCTCCGGGGGCGTCTCGGGGGCCGCCTCCGGGGACGGGGCGGAGGGCTCCGGGGTCTCCGCCCCGCTTTCAGGGGCGGGGGACTCCGCCCGGGGCGGCTCCGGGGCGGCCTGGGAGGGCTCCCCCGGGGCTCCGCCGCAGGCCCCCAGGGCGAGGACCAGGGCCGCCGCCATCAGCAATGCCAGCATTCTTTTTCCCATACGTTTTTACCTCCAAATCTCGGGGACCCTTGGCGGTCTCCTTTTTCATTCGCCCGGCAGCAATCGTGCCAGGCTTTTCCGGACCAGTTCGCAGACGGCAGGCTCCCGGAGGGGAACCCCCGCCATCCGCATGGCCGCTTTCTGCTTTTCGGTGTGGAAGGCGAAGGGGTAGACCCCAAAGAGGAGGGCGCAGAAGCTGTTGCAGAAGTCCTCGCAGTCCCCCTCCCCCAGCCCCGGCCGCCAGGCCCGGAGGATGTCCGAAAGGGCGGTGACCGCCCGGAGGTAGAGCCCCTTGAACCGGGCCAGGCGCTCCACCCGGCTGTCCTCCTCGATCTCAAAGAGGTCCTTGTTGAGTATCCGCAGCAGCACCTCCCTGTCCTCCAGGGTGGCCGCCATGGCCCGGGCCAGGGCCTCCCGGGTCATGCCCGGGGCCAGGGGGACAAGGGCCTCCAGCCGGGCGCACCACCCTTCGTACTCCCGGCCCAGGAGCCCCAGGAGGATCTCCCCCTTGGTGGCGAAGTAGTTGTAGATGGCCGGGCGGGTGAAGCTGGTCTCGGCGCTGATCTCCTTGATGTTCACCCCGTAAAACCCCCGGGCCCGGTAAGCCCGTTCGCAGGCGTCCAGGATCTCGTTCCGCCTTTTTTCGGTGAGCTCCGGGGAACCCTTTGGCATCTGTGACCCCTCCCTTCGCCTTGTGTTCTGACACCGTGTCAGTATTATATACCTATTCTGACATGGTGTCAATATGCTTTGCAAAAAAATCTCCGGCCACGGGAAAAGCGGCCGGAGGGGATGTTCTCGTTTACGGCTCCAGACAGAATACCGCATAAAGGGGGATGCTTTTGATGTTGTTCTCGAAGCCGAAATTCCGGGCGGAGACCCGGATGGAATAGGGGGGGTGATAGAGGGAAACAAAGGTCCCCAGGCTCTTGGCCCGGACGTTGCCCGCCGACTTTGCCTCCAGGGGGATGATGTTCCCCTCCCGGTCCTGGAACACAAAATCCAGCTCCGCCTTTCCCGGGGAACTCCAATAGTAGGGGGAAAAACCGTTGGTCACCAAAGCCTGCATGAGATAGTTTTCCGCCAGGGCCCCCTTGAAGCCGTCAAAGCTGTGGGGGCTGTGGAGGATGGCGTTTGCGGGGATGCCGAATTTGGAGCAGAGCAGCCCGGTATCCACCATGTACACCTTGAAGGAGGAATTGTCGGCGTAGGCGGAAAGGGGCAGTTTCCCCTCCCGGACACGGACGCACTTGTGGATGATCCCCGCTGCCCCCATCCAGTCCAAGGGCGTTTCATACTCATAGGCCCTGGCGCCGGTCCGGATGACCTTGTACTGGAACTTTTGGTTTTCCTTGGCCAGCTGGGCCGGAACGCTCCCCCAGGCCGCCATGATCCGGGTGGTCTCCTGGGGGGAGGCGTATTTGGCCATATCGGCGATATAGGCGTCGTTCAAAGATTTCTGGGCGGCAAGGACAAAGTTGAAGTCCTGCTTTTCCACGTACTCCAGGACCGCCCTGGGCATCCCCCCCACCGCCAGATAGGCACGGTAAAGCTCCAGGGCCGTTTCGTGGAGGGAGAGGGGCTGAAAGCCGGCGTAAGCCTCCCGGATCAGATCGCAGAGGGGCCGGTTGCCGGTGGCCCAAAGAAATTCCTCGAAGTCCAGGGGGTAGAGGTTGAGCATATCCACCTTGCCCACCGGGAAGGAATACCGCTCCCGGTTCAGGGCGACCCCCAACAGGCTCCCGGCCGCTATGACATGGTAGCCCGGGGCGTTTTCACAGAAGTATTTCAGCGAGGTGAGCGCCCTTTCACAGCTTTGGATCTCGTCCAGGATCAGAAGGGTCTCCCCCTCAAAGATCGACTGGCCCGATCTTGCGGAAAGCTCCTTCACGATCCGGCG
>CANOCD010000213.1 GCA_947564495.1 uncultured Angelakisella sp.
TACCCCCTCCGGCCTGCGGGCCTACGGGGCCGCCCCCGAGGGGCGGGGGGATGGGGACGGTTTATGTGCCTCCGGCGGAATAAAGCGGCCTGCGGGCCGGGATTAGGAACGGGCGTTGCACTCCATCCCCCCCGGAGGGCAAGGGGGCACACGGGGGAACTGGTTCCCCCGTGAGGCGCAACGGCCCGAAGGGCCCCGGACCTTCCGCAGAAGGTCCTTGCGCCTCTACCCCCTCCGGCCTGCGGGCCTACGGGGCCGCCCCCGAGGGGCGGGGGGATGGGACCGGCTAGGGTGCCTCCGGCGGAATGAAGCGGCCTGCGGGCCGGAGGTGGTTTGACGCCTTTGACAGTTGAAGTTAGACATGGAAAGGGGTTGGGCTTTTGACCACCCGAGACGAACTGTTCACCCACGCCCTGGACTTCTACGGCGCCCGGCCGGAGTACCTCTGGGCCAGCACCCCGGACACCTGCATCTTCCGGCGGGGGGATACCGGGAAGTGGTTCGCCGCCCTCCTGGACGTCCCCCGGGGGCGGCTGGGGCTTTCCGGAGAGGGCCGGGCGGACCTCCTCAACCTAAAGTGCGGCCCGGAGCTCATGGGCTCCCTTCGGGGGAAGGAGGGGTACCTCCCCGCCTACCACATGAACAAAGCCAGCTGGATCGGCATCCTTCTGGAGGGCCCCGTTCCCCCGGAGGACCTGTTCTGGCTGCTGGACGTCAGCTACGGGCTGGCGGTGAAATAACGAAAGGAGACAGGACACCATGGAAAAGCAGATCCGTCTTTCCATCGACGGCCCGGGGATCGCCCTCTTTTCCCCGGGGATGACCGAGAGCATCCCCAAGGGGGAGAACTTTCTCATGGGCCAGTTCGTCCAGCCGGAGGACATCGGCCGCCACGTCCGGGCGGGGGACGTCACCGCCTTCTGCACCGGGAGCCCGGGGGACTTTCTCCTGGACTGCCGGGAGGGCTACCCCGACGAGGCCGCCCGGGAGGAGTACCCGGTGGGCCTCCGCCTGGGGCTGGAGGTCCGGGGCGGGGAGGTCTGGGTCACCGACCTGTTCTGGCTCTCCCAATTTCCCAAGAGCTGCCCGCCGGAGCAGGTCATCCCCCTGGCCGACGGCTTTTACCACCTCACTGTCCTGACCAAAAAGCCGGATTCCGGGGTCTGGGGGGATGACCAGAGGGTCCTCCTCTACTGGAACCCCCTGCCGGAGATGCCGGAGCTGATGTGGCAGGGCGCCCCCCTGCTGCTGCCGGAGGAGGAATGGGGCTGATGCAGTACCTGGAGACCGAGGCCCAGCGCCGGGCCAGCCGCAGCACCTGTTACATCGAGTTCCAGAGGGGGCGGTTTCACGGCTGCTGGCTGGAGGATTCCCTCTGCCTGCACCAGAGCCTTTGGACCAAAAACCATCTTTCGGCCCTGTTCGGGCGGGTCCTGCCGGGCTTCGACTTCTACGGCGTCACCCCGGTGACCCCCGCCCAATGGGAGGAGCTGCACCGGCTGGCCCGAGAGGGGAGCCCGGGGCAGAAGGCCATCCTGGACGAGCTGGCCCCCTGGGTGGAGGACTGCTTCCGGGAGCAGGAGGTCTTTACTGTCATCGGGATGTAGGGCTTGATTCTCCCCCGGAATCGTGCTATAGTAAAGCGGTAAAACTACAAACTACATAAAAAGGAGCGGATACCAATGATCCCTACCAGAGAACAAGCCTGGGAATGGCTCTGTGAGTACAACCAAAGCGACTCCCTCCGCAAGCACGCCCTGACGGTGGAGGGGGTCATGCGCCACTTCGCCACCCTCTACCCCGGGGAGGACCCGGAGCTTTGGGGCATCGTGGGGCTGCTCCACGACCTGGACTACGAGAAGTACCCCGACCAGCATTGCACCAAGACCCAGGAGATCCTCCGGGAGAAGGGGGCCGACGAGGTCATCGTCCGGGGGACCGCCAGCCACGGTTACGGCCTCTGCTGCGACATCGAGCCGGTCTCCACCATGGAGAAGGTGCTGTTCACCATCGACGAGCTTTCCGGTCTGGTGACCGCCGCCGCCCTGATGCGGCCCTCCCACAGCGTCCTGGACATGGAGCCCAAGAGCGTCAAGAAGAAGTTCAAGGACAAGCGGTTCGCCGCCGGGGTCAACCGGGAGGTCATCCTCCAGGGGGCGGAGCGTCTGGGCATGGAGATGGACGCCGTCATCGCCGAGACCATCGAGGGGATGAAGAAGGTGGCGGATTCCATCGGCCTGGGGATGGCCACCGAGGGCTGATCCTCCCTGCAAAGGAAAACAAAACCCGGGGCGCTCCCTTCCATGGAGGGGAACGCCCCGGGTCTTTTATGTCCTGTAAAGGATGGTCACTTCACAGCGGCTTTCAGTTCCTCCACCCGGTCGGTCTTTTCCCAGGCCACGTCCAGGTCGGTGCGGCCCATGTGGCCGTAGGCCGCCAGCTTGCGGTAGATGGGGCGGCGCAGGTCCAGGGTGCGGATGATGGCCGAGGGCCGCAGGTCAAAGACCTGCTCCACCGCCTTTTCCAGCGCCTCGTCGGGGACGATGCCGGTGCCGTAGCTGTCCACGCAGACCGAGACGGGCTTGGCCACCCCGATGGCGTAGGCCAGCTGGATGAGGCACCGCTTGCAGAGCCCCGCCGCCACCAGGTTCTTGGCCACCCAGCGGGCGGCGTAGGCGGCGCTGCGGTCCACCTTGGTGGGGTCCTTGCCGGAGAAGGCCCCGCCGCCGTGGCTGCCCCAGCCGCCGTAGGTATCCACGATGATCTTCCGCCCGGTGAGGCCGCTGTCCCCGTGGGGGCCGCCAACCACGAACCGGCCGGTGGGGTTGATGAGGTACTGGCAGTTTTTCCGCAGCTCCTCCGGGACTACCGGGTCGATGACATACTTTTTGATGTCCTCGTGGATCTGCTCCTGGGTGACCTCCTCCCCGTGCTGGGTGCTGATGACGATGGTGGTGATCTCCTTGGGGAGGCCGTCCTCGTACCGCACCGTCACCTGGGTCTTGCCGTCGGGCCGGAGGTAGGGCAGGGTGCCGTCCTTCCGGACCTTGGTCAGCTGCCGGGCCAGGCGGTGGGCGTAGGCGATGGTCATGGGCATCAGCTCGGGGGTCTCGTCGCAGGCGTAGCCGAACATCATCCCCTGGTCCCCGGCGCCGTTCTGGTCCTCGGTCTGGCCAGCCTTGGCCTCGGCGGACTTGTCCACCCCCAGGGCGATGTCGGGGGACTGCTCGTGGATGGAGGTGAGCACCCCGCAGGTGGCCCCGTCAAAGCCGTAGGCGGCGTTGTCGTAGCCGATGTCCAGGACGATCTCCCGGACCAGCTTCTGGACGTCCACATAGCAGTGGGTGGTGACCTCCCCGATGACCTGGACCAGGCCGGTGGTGCAGCTGGTCTCGCAGGCCACCCGGCCCATGGGGTCCTTTTCCAGGATGGCGTCCAGGATGCCGTCGGAGATCTGGTCGCAGATCTTGTCGGGATGGCCCTCGGTGACCGATTCGCTGGTGAAGTAGTAGTTCCGCATGATGGTTCCTCCTTTTTGTTCCTCCGGATCACTTCCCCGCAACAGCACAAAAAAGCGCCCGGACGACCTCCGGGCGCTGTGTCATCTCATCTCCCGGATCTCTCCGCAGGATTTAGCACCTTGCCAAAAGGCAGGTTGCCGGGCTTCGCAGGGCCTGTTCCCTCCACCGCTCTTGATAAGAAATATTCTGTTGTGACAACTATTTTAGCGCACTGCGCTGGGATTGTCAACCCTTTTCACGATGGTATTTTCTTTCACAA
>CANOCD010000214.1 GCA_947564495.1 uncultured Angelakisella sp.
GTAAGATAGAGGCAGCGTGAAACGCCGAGGAAAAGAAAGAAACGGAAACGAAAAAAGGAGGTCCCGCTATGTCCATCCCCCGTCCCGAATACCCCCGGCCCCAGTTCTGCCGGGGAGAGAACAGCTGGCTGAACCTAAACGGCAGCTGGGAGTTTGAATTTGACTTTGGCGGCAGCGGCAAGGAGCGCCGCCTCTGGGAGCAGCCCTTCTCCCGGACCATCACCGTCCCCTTCTGCCCGGAAAGCCCCCTTTCCGGCATCGGGTACACCGACTTCATCCCCGCCGTCTGGTACCGCCGGAGGGTCACCCTGGCCCCCGGGCAGCTGGCCGGGCGGGTGATGCTCCGCTTCGGGGCGGTGGACTACCGCTGCACCGTCTGGGTCAACGGCCGGGAGGCCGGGGTCCACAGGGGCGGGTATTCCTCCTTCGCCTTTGACATCACTGATCTTGTCCGGGAAGGGGAAAACGAGCTGGTGGTGCTGGCGGAGGACGACGTGCGGTCCGGGCGGCAGCCCAAGGGGAAGCAGGCCCACCGGTACTATTCTTCCGGCTGCGACTACACCCGGACCACCGGCATCTGGCAGACGGTCTGGCTGGAGTTCCTGCCGGAGCGGCACATCGTCTCCTACAAGGTCTGGCCCCAGCCGGAAAACGGCTCGGTGACGCTGACCCTGGCCCTGGCGGGGGATCAGCTGGAGGGCTGCACCCTCCGGGCCGGGGCCTGCTACCAGGGGGTCCCCATGGGGGAGGTCACCCGCCGGGCCGCCCGGAGCCTCACCTTGGAACTACCCCTGGCCGAGACCCACCTCTGGGACGTGGGCAAGCCGGAGCTGTACGACCTCTACCTCATCCTGGAGCGGGGCGGGGATCACCTGGACGAGGTGACCGGCTACTTCGGCCTGCGGACCCTCTCCTGGGAGGGGAAGGCCGTCCTCCTCAACGGGAGGCCGGTGTTCCAGCGGCTCATTTTGGACCAGGGGTTCTACCCCGACGGCATCTACACCGCCCCTGACGACGAGGCCCTGCGGCGGGATATTCTGCTGGCCATGGACCTGGGGTTCAACGGGGCCCGGCTCCACCAGAAGATCTTCGAGGAGCGGTACCTCTACTGGGCGGACCACCTGGGGTATCTGGTCTGGGGGGAGATGGCCAGCTGGGGGCTGAACATCACCACCGCCGCCGGGCTGGAGAACTTCCTCCCCGAGTGGCTGGAGGAGCTGGAGCGGGACTTCAACCACCCGGCCATCGTGGGCTGGTGCCCCTTCAACGAGACCTGGGACGACCCAGAGACCGGGTGCCGCCAGGACGACGAGGTGCTCCGGGCCGCCTACCTGGCGACCAAGGCGGTGGACCCCACCCGGCCGGTCATCGACACCAGCGGGAACTTCCACGTGGTCACCGACGTGTACGACATTCACGACTACGAGCAGGAGCCGGAGGTTTTCCGGCGGAAGTTCGCCCCCATGGCGGATGGCGGGGAGGCTTACGACAACTTCCCCAAGCGGCAGAGGTACGGGGGACAGCCCTACTTTGTCAGCGAGTACGGGGGGACCTGGTGGAACCCCTCCCCGAAGGACGGGGACAACTGGGGGTACGGGGACCGGCCCGGGTCCGAGGAGGAGGTCCTGCGGCGGTTTGCGGGGCTGGCGGCGGCGCTGCTGGAGAACCCGGGGATCTGCGGGCTTTGCTACACCCAGCTCACCGACGTGGAGCAGGAGCAGAACGGGCTGTACGCCTATGACCGGGGGCGGAAGTTTTCGGACCGGGTGTACCAGGGCATCCGGGCGGCGATGACGGCGCCGGCGGCTATTGAGGGGCAGGAGCCCCGGTAACTGCAACATAGCGCGGGCAGAAAGCAGGGTCCAAGGTTTCGCGGCTAAACCTTGGACCCCGCTTTTTATCGTCTCAGCTGTTATTGGGGATCACGGTCTCCTCCCCTGCCGTTCTTTGGAAGAACCCGGCGGACAGCAGTCCCACCACACCCGCAATCACTCCGCTGGGCACCAGCACCAGCCCGGGCATCCCCCGGAACCGGTCAAACAAAAACCCGTAAGCCAGCTGTCCCACTGGCTGGGCGCACAGCGTCAAGGCCGAAGTACAAGCCATCACCTTTCCCAGAAGATGCCCCGGCGTCCGGCTCTGGATGAGAGAGACGGCGGCGATGGAGAAGAAGTTCGCCGCCCCCTGCACCCCCGCAAAGGACCCCGTCAGCACAAGATACCTCGCCCCTGTCCCCAAAGGCAGGAAGAAAGCCGCCCCCGCCGGGAGGAGGAATCCCCCCAGCGCCGCCAGCGGGACCCAAAGGCGCTCCGTTTTCAGCCGGGGCCCCAGCAGCCCCGCCATCGCGCCCCCCGCCACCGCCGCAGCCGCCAGGACGCTTTCCGCCCAGCCGTAGTACCGGGGCCCCAGCCCCAAAACATTCTGCACCAGGTAGGGCAGACCCACCACCATCACACCCACCACAAAGAACCCGGAGAGGGCCGCCAGCATCAGCAGCCGGGAGATGCCGGGCCGCCGGACAAAGATATACCGGAGGCTTTCGCCGAAGTCCCGCCGGACCATCCCCAGGACCCCGCCCCCCGTCCCCGCCGGGCGGGAATGATGGGGCAGCCGGATGAAGCACTCGAAGAGGGCGGTGGCGAAGAAGAACAGGACGCTGGCCCAAAGCACCGGCACCAGCCCCCAGGCCCCGTAAAGGACCCCGCCCAGGGCCGGGGCGGCCAGGTTGGCCAGAAACGCCGTCTGGTTCACCATGGCGTTCCCCTTGGTCAGGTTCCCCTCCGACACCAGGGAGGGGATGCAGGCTTGGACGGTGGGAGTCTCGAAGGCCCCCAGGGCGGCCAGAAAGAGCATCAGCCCCCCGATGATCCCCAGGGCCCGCCCCGGGGTGAACAGGAGGGCCGCCGCCAGCACCGAAAGCCCGGTCAGCCCGTCCAGAGCCACCATGATGGCCCGCCGGTCCCCCCGATCCGCCAGCACCCCACCCAGGGGCGCCAGCAGCACCGAGGGGAGGATGGCCGCCGAGACCAGCCCGGCAAAGACCGCCGCCGACCCGGTGGTCTCCAGGACGTAGAGGGAGAGGGCCAGGCGGAGGATGGCGTTGCCGAAGAGGGAGGTGAGCTGCCCCAGGATGAGCAGGGTGAAATCCCGGGTGAAAAGCCTGTCCTTCATGGTCTCCCCTCCCCTTCTTTGGCCAGGTCGGCGATGACTTCCTCGGCGAAGGAGCCCAGCTCCTCCTCCAGGATGGGCAGGCCCAGCTTGGCCAGGACCTCCGCCAGAAAGCGGTACTTATGGCGGATCTCCCGGGCGGTGGCGGGAAAGACCGCCGGCAGCAGCCAGAAATCCAGCAGGGGCAGCAGTTCGGAAAGCTCCCGGGGGTACTGTGTTTGGATGGAGCCGTCGGCCACCCCTTCTTCCAGCAGTTCCCGCCACAGGGGGGTGAGTATCCGTCGGTTGGCCTCCACCGCCGCCATAAGGACGGCGGGGTCCCGGAGGATGGAGGCAGCCTCCCGGCTCAGCTTATCCCGCTCCCGGTCCGCCCGGTCCACCCGCAGCAGCTCCCGGATCTTCTCCATGCCGGTGAGGTCCTTCCGGTCCCGGACCGACAGGAAGGGGTTGTTGGCCAGGAAAAGCGCCTCGCTGAGGTGGCACATCAGCGCCTCCTTGCTGGGGAAGAAGGAGTAAAAGAGCCCCTTGGCCCCGCCCGCCAGCTCCATGATGTCCGCCACCGAGGTCTCCTGGTAGCCCTTGGCAAGGAACAGCTCCCTCGCCGCCTTC
>CANOCD010000215.1 GCA_947564495.1 uncultured Angelakisella sp.
TACCTGGGAAAGATCGCCTGGCAAATTTTGGCCAACCGGGAGGACAGCGAGGAGAGCGTCAACGACACCTATCTGAAAGCCTGGGATTCCATGCCGCCCCAGCGGCCCGGCCTGCTTTCCGCCTACCTGGGCAGGATCACCCGGCAGCTTTCCATCGACCTGTACCGGAGAAAGAACCGGCAAAAGCGGGGCGGGAGCGAATACGCCCTCTCCCTCTCCGAGCTGGAGGACTGCCTTTCCGGCGGGGACGCCATCGGGGAGGAGGTGGACCTCCACCTGCTGGCCGAGGTCATGGAGCGGTATCTCCGGGGGCTTTCCCCCGAAGCCCGCACCGTCTTTTTGGGGCGGTACTGGTTTGCGGACCCCCTCCGGGACATCGCCGCCAGCCACGGCTTTACCGAGGGGAAGGTCAAGAGCCTGTTGTACCGCACCCGCCAGGGCCTGCGGGCCTGTCTGGAAAAGGAGGGATTTTCGGTATGAAGCCAGAACATCTCAGCGACGCTATGAACTACCTTGGCGAGGACCTGATCCAGGAGGCGGAGGAGGCCCGGAGCCACGCCGTCCGCCGCCGACCCTCCTGGCAGAGGTGGGGGGCCCTGGCCGCCTGTCTGGCGGTGGCGGTGTTCGCCGTCAGCCGCTTTGAGCCCCCCTATCGGGATATGCCGGGGCAGATGCCCACCTGTCCGCCCTGTTCGGATTCCCCGGCTAGCCAGGAGAACCCCGGCAAGCCCTTTTTCGAGGAACTGCCCCTCATCACCATCCAGGATATGGGAGTGGGCGCCATGGGATACGAGGGGTATCTGGCCTATGACTTCAGCGAGCTGGGGAGCGGTATGAATCCCTGGACCGAGGAGGTGCGGATGCCCTACCTGCCGGTCTACAAAAACCCCCTCACCTACGACAATATATACCGGGTCTCCGGGGCCGACCAGGACAAGATGAAGGCCCTTCTGTTGGATGTGGCCGGGAAGCTGGGCCTGGACACCCAGACCACCCCTGTCACCGACAACGCCCCCACCGAGGACTACAAGAAGGCCATCACCGAAAAGTTTGCCGCCGTGGGGGAAACGGTTCCCGAGGGCTACTTCGACCCCACCACCCTCATCATGGAGGCGGACGGCATCAAGATCGAGGTGGACCAGACCCTCACCGCCCGCATCGACTTTGACCCGCCGGTGGAGCTCCCCGACGAGATCACCTTCACCTACAGCGCCTCCAAAGAGGAGATGGCCGAGGCGGCCTCCTGGCTCTCGGAAAAGTACAGCGGCCTCCTCTCCGACATGGCGGAGCCGGTCCTGGACCAGGGGATGGCCGACCGGAACATCTACGGGGAGCGCAGCTTCGACGTGGAGTATTTCGACGGCGGGGGCTCCCTGAAGCAGCAGATCATCAACTACAACTTCAACCGGGTGGCCTTCTACAACGATGATGACGGAAAGCTGTTCCTGGCCCGGGTCTACGCCCCCGACCTCTCCCAGGTGATGGGCAACTACCCCATCATCACCGTGGAGGAGGCCAAGGAACTCCTGCTGGCGGGGAACTACGCCTCCTCGGTCCCCTATGACCTGCCCAAGGCGGAGGAGATCGCCGGGGTGGAGCTTGTCTACCGCACCAGCAGCTACGAGGCCGTCTGGCTCCCCTACTACCGCTTTTTAGTGGACCTCCCCGAGGAGTACCGCCCCGGGGACAAGAGCCTCCGGGACTACGGGGCCTACTACGTCCCCGCCGTGGACGGGCGGTACATCACCAATATGCCTGTCTATGACGGCAGCTTCAATGGCGGCGGGACGGCGGTGAAGAAGCCCGACGCCCCGCCGGAGGAGGAAGAAGGGACCGAGCCTGCCCAACCCGGGGAGGACCCGGGGGAGCCGACCCCGCCTATCGACGAATCCAATAAGCGGGCCATGGAGGGGGTCATCGTCCCCGGGCAGAAGTGACCGAAACGATACCCCGGAATACAGCAAGGACCGGGCCCAGGGACGGGTCCGGTCCTTTGTTTTACGGTTTCTTTTCCTTCTCCTCCCGCTCCCGCTTCCACGCCTTGATCTGGGCCAGCCGGTCCTTGAACCGGCCCTCCAGGCCCTGGGTGGTGGGGCGGTAGTATTCCCGTCCCAGGAGGGAATCGGGGAGGCACCGCATATCGGTGAGCTTTTCCTCGGTGTCGTGGGCGTACTGGTAGCCCGCCCCGTAGCCAACCTCCCGCATCAGCTTGGTGACCCCGTTGCGGATGTGAAGGGGCACCGGGTCGGAAAGCTGGGTCAGGGCGTCCTTCTTGGCCTCCTCGTAGGCCCGGTAGAGGGCGTTGGACTTGGGGGCCACCGAAAGATAGACCACCGCCTGGGTCAGGTGGACCGAGCACTCCGGCATCCCGATGAGGTGGCAGGCTTGGTAGGCGGCCACCGCCAGCTCCAGGGCCCGGGGGTCGGCAAGGCCCACATCCTCGCTGGCAAAGCGGGTCACCCGCCGGGCGATGTAGAGTGGGTCCTCCCCCGCCTCCAGCATCCGGGCCAGCCAGTAGACCGCGGCGTCGGGGTCGGAGTTCCGCATCGACTTGTGAAGGGCGGAGATGAGGTTGTAGTGCTCCTCCCCGCTTTTGTCGTAGAGCAGGGACTTCCGGGAGGTGCACTGCTCCACCACCTCCCGGGTGACGGTGGTGACGGTCCCCTCCAGCTCCCCGTTGAGCACCGCCATCTCCAGGGTGGAAAGGGCGGTCCTTGCGTCGCCGTTGGCGAAGGAGGCGATGAGGCGCAGGACGTCCTCCTCGATCCGGACCTCCTGGTCCCCGAACCCTTGGGGGCTTTCCAGGGCACGATGGAGCAGCCCGGCAAGGGCGTCCTCGTCCAGGGCCTTGAGGACAAACACCTTGCACCGGGAGAGAAGGGCCCCGTTGACCTCGAAGGAGGGGTTTTCGGTGGTGGCCCCGATGAGGATGATGCTCCCCTTTTCCACAAAGGGGAGGAAGGCGTCCTGCTGGGCCTTGTTGAAGCGGTGGATCTCGTCCACAAAGAGGATGGTCTTTTCCCCGAACCGGCGGTTTCGCTCCGCCTCCTCCATCACCCCCCGGATCTCTTTGATGCCGCTGGTGACGGCGGAAAAGTTGATGAACTTGGCCTTGGTCTGGTTGGCGATGACGTGGGCCAGGGTGGTCTTGCCCACCCCCGGGGGCCCCCAGAAGATCATGGAGGAGACCCGGTCCTCCTCGATGATCCGCCGCAGGACCTTGCCCTCCCCCAGCAGGTGCTGCTGCCCGGCGATCTCCCCGATGGTTTGGGGGCGCAGCCGGGCGGGCAGGGGCTGGGCGGCGGAGGGGTCCTGGTCCGCCAGGCTCAGCTGTTGGCTCATGGTCTTGGCCTCCTTTCCGGGGTCTTTTTCCCGCTCCACTATACCAGGGGCGGCGGGTTTTGTCAATCGGGGCCGGGGCGGAAGGGTCCCCCGGGATCTTTCTGGCGCCCCTTTGTTTTCCATTTGCCGGCACCGGCGGACGATTTGTCCTCGCACGGTGGTCAGTGTCAAAAAAGCCAGGCGTTTTGCCGGGTTTTTATCCCTTTTCGCCGAAAATTACGTGATCTTCTTGTCTTTTTTGTAAGACTGGCCTATAATATAAGGTATCGTAGATTGGGTACTTGTATCTGGAAGTACCCGCTGCAAATTGTATGGGATGCTTCTGGGCCTCTCCCGAAGCGGAACGCATGGGGACCGTTTGGAGAGCTGCTCACCACTGGCACCGGTTTTCGATCCTTTT
>CANOCD010000216.1 GCA_947564495.1 uncultured Angelakisella sp.
CATTATACCACATTTGTAGCCTTGTGACGACACTATCTAAGTGCCGCCTTCGGCGGTTGGCCGTGAGGGAGCACAGCGCCAGCAATCAGAATGAAAATCCAAAGCCCCAGGAAAGAGAGAAAGGAACAGCCTATGTATCAAAACGAGACCCAGCGCCTCCCCGCCGCCATCCTGGCCGGCGTGGACACAGGCGAGTACGATATGGAAACCTCCATGGAAGAACTCCGGGAACTGGCCGCCACCGCCGGGTACGAAACAGCAGGGACCCTCACCCAGCATAGAGAGGAACCCGACACCGCCACCTGCCTGGGCGCCGGCCGCCTGGAGGAGCTCCGGGACTTCGTCCGCAACACGGCGGCGGAGGCCGTCATCTTCGACCACGAGCTCTCCCCCCTCCAGATCCGAAACCTGGAGGAAGCCCTGGACTGCCCGGTCATCGATAGGACCCTACTCATCCTGGACATCTTCGCCCAGCGGGCGGTGAGCGCCGAGGGGAAACTCCAGGTGGAGTTGGCCCGGCTCCGCTACCAGCTGCCCCGCCTGGCCGGACGGGGGGTCCAGCTTTCCCGCCAGGGGGGCGGCGGAGGCGGCGGCGGGGGGGCCCGCCGTGGCGCCGGGGAAAGCAAAAAGGAGGCGGACCGCCGGCACATCCAGCGGCGGATCACCGCCCTCTCCCGGGAGCTGGAGGACCTGACCCAGCGCCGCCAGCGCCTCCGGGAGCGGCGGAGGAAGGACAGCGTCACCACCGTGGCTATTGTGGGATATACCAACGTGGGCAAGTCCACCCTCCTCAATACCCTGACCCGGGCGGGGGTCCTGGCCGAGGACAAGCTGTTCGCCACCCTGGACCCCACCGCCCGGGGCCTGGACCTCCCCGATGGCCGCCGGGTGATGCTCATCGACACGGTGGGACTCCTCCGCAGGCTCCCCCATCATCTGGTGGAGGCTTTTCGCTCCACCCTGGAGGAGGCTGCCCAGGCCGACCTGATCCTCAACGTCTGCGACGCCGCCAGCGGGGAGGCCCCCCAGCAGCTGGCGGTGACCCGGGAGCTTCTCACCCAGCTGGGGGCGGAGGACGTTCCGGTCCTCACCGTGCTGAACAAGTGCGACCTTCTCCCGGAGCTTCCCGACGGACTGGAGGGGCCGGCTGTGGCCATCTCCGCCAGGACCGGGGCGGGGCTGCCGGAGCTCCTGGAGGCCATTGCCAAGGCGCTCCCCCCGGCCCATCTGAGGGCCAAGGTGCTCCTGCCCTACGCTGCCGGGGAGCTGGAGGCCAGGATCGTCCGGGACGGGAAGGTTTTTTCCAGGGAGTACACCCCGGAAGGGGTGCTGCTGGAGGCCAATGTTCCGGTGGCTATGGTGCATTTGGTGAAGGAGTATATTGTGGGGTGACGGGGGTGGGCCGGCGTGTTCCGGATTCGGGCCTGCGGCCCTGTCCGGAAGGGTAGCGCCTACAGGGCGCCAGCGAGGGGCGCTCCTGCGGCTGGGTGCCGGGCAGGCTCGTTACCGGCCGCAGTTGTCACTTCGAGAAAACAAAGCCAGGAAAGGGTTGGCTGTGACCCTTTCCTGGCTTTGTTGTTTTTTGTGCGGCCTGGTTTTTGCAGGCCCGTTTTTGTTTGGCTGTTTGGTTGGCGGCCCGGTCCATACATCCGCACAGGCCGCCACCCCCTAGGGGTATTTCGCCCGTTGCGACGGGCGACCAGGGCGTTGCCCTGGACCTACCGCCCTTTGAAAAGGGCGGCCCTAAACTTTGCCTGTCTCGGACTTTACCTTGTGCTTGGCTCGGCCCTGCGCCCTCAATCAAACCTTGTGTCCTTCTTCGCCTCCCGGCCCTCTACTCGTTCCTTCACCGGCGCCCCCAGAATATCCGCCATCTCCACCATGGTCCCGGCAGTATCCGTCATCGCCTCCGCCACCGTGTGCAGCAGCTTCTTCACCGGCGGACGCTCCGGCACGATCTGAGCCACCGCCATCAGCTCCACCCGCAGCCGGGCAAAAGTAGCCCTGAGCCCCGCCTCGGTGCAGTCCCGCAAAGGCCGGTACCCGCAAAGGTTCATCATCATCAGAAGGGCGTCCCCCACCGTCACCCGCCCCGCCATCTCCCGGGCCGTCTTGTCGTCGTACACCGACAGGAACCGCCGGTAGAAAAGGAAGAACTCCTGCCGCTCCTCCCGGGTCCATTCTTCCCCCGGCGCCTTGCCGGTCAGAGCCTGGACACGGGCGAACCGCCCCGTCTGGGTGAACCACAGGTAGTTGATCCCCGTCAGGGCGTAGAAATCCAGGTACTCCCGGTAGATCCGGGAGGTAAGGCTCCCGTCCTCCGGGGGGAGGACCCGGGTCACCCGGGCCGGGACGGTCACCGCCCCGAAGTACCGCAGGACGCTCACCCGCTTATGCCCCTCCTGGATGTAAAAGTCGTGGAGGTACTCGTAGGCTTTGACAGGGTCGTTGATCCCCTCGTCCAGGTGGGCGTCGCAGAGGGCCGACCACTTCACCGAAAGCTCCGAGCCCTCCTCCAGCAGGGGGTAGAAGCTGGGGGAGAAGGCCATCCGCCGGCCGGCGGACCGGGTCCCGATGATGAGTTCCACAGGGATGTCCACCAGCCCCAGCTCCACCTCCCCCCGGGTGGTCACCCCCTCTAATATTTCATCCAGCACCGGGGGATGGACAGGGAGGCCCTTGGCCTTCCGGGCCTTGACCTCCTTCTGGCCCAGGGCCAGGGCTTTTGCGTATTCGGCGTAAGACATGGGCCGGGCCTCCTTGTTAGGTTTCTTCGGATTCTTCGGATTCTTCGGATTCTTCGGATTCTTCCTCCGGCAGCTCGTGGACCTCGGGGGGACAGTAGGGTTTCAGGAGGGTACGCAGGTAGAAGTTGCCCAGCAGGCAGGGGACCGAAAAGCCGATGAACAGCAGGTAGAGGGCGCTGAGGGGGAAGGCCAGCACCGCCACCACAAGAAAGCCGTACCAGCACAGGGCGGCCAGCAGGGGCCGCAGGGGCCGCCCGATGCCCAGGAGCAGGGCCAGCCTCATCGACTCCCCGACGCCCTTGCCCGCCCCCAGCAGGCCGTAGAGGCAGCCCGAGGCCAGGGTGGCGGCCAGGAGGACGGTGGAGCAGAGGAGGAAGGGGGCGAAAAAGAGGGGGTTTTCCCCTGCGTACCCCAGGTAGAACCAGCACCCCCACAGGGCCAGGCCCATGGGGAGGGCGGTGAGGAAAAAGGCCAGATAGGCCCGCTTCCACCCCTGGCGGAGGGCGGTGGTGTAGTGGTGGAGGAGGAGCACCGGCTCGTCCCGGACCATCCGGCGGGCAACCTGGTTCATGGCGTAGAGGGCCAGGGGGATGGTCACTACCGGCAGGCAGGTGAGGAGGAACAGGAGGTTCAGCTGGAGGAGGGTGACGCACTCCAGCTGGAGGATCTCCGCAAAGCGGGCGGCGCCGGTCTTTTCCGGGGCGTCCTTTTCGATGCCGGGGCCGGGGGTGCTGTAGTCGTGGCGGAAGAACAACGGGGTCCCCTCCTTTTGGCGGAATCATTTCTATAATATAGCATATCCCCCCGGTCCCTTCAATAGCAAAATAATGAGGTCCCGGGTAAATTTCACGCCTTTGCCGGGAACACAAATTTTTTACCCGAGCCATCATTATTTTGCTGTTGCAACAGCTTTTGGAATGTGGTATCCTGGGAATCGGCGGGGGCAGAGAGACCGCCCCGCCGAACAATGGGA
>CANOCD010000217.1 GCA_947564495.1 uncultured Angelakisella sp.
TGCCTCCCGCCATCCTGGGGAGGGTGATCCTTGTCATCCCTGGGACTTTTCTCTTTCCAGGGATGACAAGGATCACCCTCCCCAGGATGGCGGGAGGCAAGAAAACTTTCTCATCCCTGTGGAGGCGGTGACCAATCAACTGGACCGTTGCTTCGGAGAAGGGACCTACACCTTGCGGATGGAGGAAAGCGCCTATCGGGAATGGTATGACCCGATGACAGACAGCTTTACCACCCCGGTTTTTATCGGTTTCGGGGATACCATCTCCCGGGAACTGGTCGGGGCGGAGGCGGAGGGGGACATTGTGACCATCACCGCCCACACCATGACCCTGGACCCGCCCATCGTCCCGACAACGGTTGAGACCCTGCGCCTGGAGGTCAAGGATGGGAACATCCGGTTCCTGTCCCTCTCCAACGCTCCCGTGCGGGAAAAGCTGGGACGCTCCAAGCTGCCGGACTTTGAGGGCGAAACTTCGGAGGACTTCCTGGCGGAGCGGACCCCGGAGGAACTGCTTCAATATGTGGACGCCGCTTACGCCGCCGCAGGCGGCCGGGGCGACGGGGAGAAAACCAGCTTTGATTCCCCGTCGGAGCTTTCCTCGGAGGACCTTCTCAGCTTTTTCTTCCGCTCCATGGAGGGCTGGTCCTTCTTCTACTACCCCGGGGACAGGGCGGAGGACGCAGTCTACGTCATCCCCCTGGAGGTGGTGACCTACCGGCTGGACCGATGCTTCGGGGAGGGAGCCTACAGCTTCCGCATTGAGGAGACCAGCTGCGGGGAGGGCTACGACCCGGGGGAAGGGACCTTCTCCACCCCCGAGTTTTCCAGCCTGGGGGGAAAGTTCTTTGCCCGGGACCTGGTGGATGCAAAGGCGGAAGGGGACATCGTAACTATTACCGCCCAGATGACCACCGTGGAGCGCCCCGTGGAAGTCACCCATATCGAGACTTTACGCCTGGAGGTCAGGGACGGAAATGTCCGGTTCCTCTCCTTCTCCCACATCCCCGTGGAGGGATGACACCATAGCCAGACCAGAAAGGAGGGCCGCCTGTGGCCACGCCTGTTCCCTACCACGCCGGGACCTTCGACATCGCCGTCATCGGGGCGGGGCACGCCGGGGTGGAGGCCGCTTTGGCCGCCGCCCGGCTGGGCTGCTCGGTGGCGCTGTTCACCATCAGCCTGGACGCCATCGCCAATATGCCCTGCAACCCCTCCATCGGCGGCACCGCCAAGGGCCATTTGGTCCGGGAGCTGGACGCTTTGGGCGGGGAGATGGGCCGGGCCGCCGACGCCACCATGATCCAAAGCCGGATGCTCAACCGGGGGAAGGGCCCCGCCGTCCACTCTCTTCGGGTCCAGTCGGACCGGATGGCCTACCACCGGTATATGAAGGAAAAGGTGGAATCCACCCCCGGCCTTCTGGTCCGCCAGGGGGAGGTAGCCTCGGTATCCTTGGACGAGGAGGGCCGGGTGGCCGCCGTCACCACCACCATGGGGGGGCGGTACCAGGTCAAGGCCGCCATCATCGCCACCGGGACCTATCTGGGGGGCCGGGTCTTTGTGGGGGAGTTCTCCCAGGAGAGCGGCCCCGACGGCTCCCACCCCGCCCGGGAGCTGACCCGGTGCCTGGTGGAGCTGGGCCTCCCCCTGCGGCGGTTCAAGACCGGCACCCCCGCCCGGGTCCACCGGGATTCCATCGACTTCTCCCGGCTCCAGGTCCAGGAGGGGGACGAGCCGGTGATCCCCTTCTCCTTCGGCAACTGGGGGAAGGGGGAGTACCGCAACCTCCTCCCCTGCCACATCGCCTACACCAATGAGGAGACCCACCGGGTCATCCGGGAAAACCTGGACCGCTCCCCCCTTTACGCCGGGGAGATCCAGGGCGTCGGGCCCCGGTACTGCCCCAGCATCGAGGACAAGGTGGTCCGGTTCGCCGACAAGGAGCGGCACCAGCTCTTCATCGAGCCCATGGGGCTGGACACCCGGGAGATGTACCTCCAGGGGATGAGCAGCAGCCTGCCCGAGGAGGTCCAGCTGGCGATGTACCGCACCATCCCCGGCCTGGAAAATGTCCAGCTGATGCGGACCGCCTACGCCATCGAATACGACTGCATCGATCCCACCGCCCTCCGGCCCACCCTGGAGGTAAAGGCCATCCCGGGGCTTTACGGGGCGGGGCAGTTCAACGGAAGCTCCGGCTACGAGGAGGCCGCCGTCCAGGGGTTCGTGGCGGGGGTCAACGCCGCCCACGCTATCCTGGGGCGGGAGCCCCTGATCCTGGAGCGTTCCGGCTCCTACATCGGGACGCTGATCGACGACCTGGTGACCAAGGGGTGCATGGACCCCTACCGGATGATGACCAGCCGGAGCGAGTACCGGCTGCTCCTCCGCCAGGACAACGCCGACGTCCGGCTGATGCCGACGGGGCACCGGCTGGGGCTCATCGGGGAGGAACAGTATCAGGAATTTCTGGCCCAGCAGGAGGCCAAGGAGGCGGAGAAGAAGCGGCTGGCCGGGCTGACCATCCCCGCCAGCGGGGCGGTGAACGCCTGGCTGGAGGCGGCGGGGAGCAGTCCTCTGGAGCGGGGCATCCGGGCGGCGGAGCTGCTCCGGCGGCCCCAGGTGACCTATGAGGGGCTGGCCCCCTTCGACCCGGAACGGAAGGACCTCCACCCCCATATCGTGGAGCAGGTGGAGATCGAGGTGAAGTACGAGGGGTACCTAAAGAAGCAGCAGGCCCAGGTGGAGGGAATGCGCCGGCTGGAGACCATGCCCCTGGGGGATGGCATCGACTACCAGGCCATCCGGGGGCTGCGGCTGGAGGCGGCGGAGAAGCTCCAGAAGATCAGGCCCGCCACCCTGGGCCAGGCCAGCCGGATCAGCGGGGTGAGCCCGGCGGACATCTCGGTGCTGATGATCTGGCTGGAGACCAGGAGAGGGAGGACGACAGATGATACCCAGGGATGAATTTGAAAGGCTGTTTCGGGGGATCGGGGTCGTGGGGGACTACGAGCAGTTTTCCTTGTACTGCGGGCTTTTGCAGGAGTGGAACCAGAGGATGAACCTGACGGCCATCACCGATGACGAGGGGGTGGCGGTGAAGCACTTTGCCGACAGCGTGCTGCCGCTGACCCTGTGTGACGTCCCCCGGGGGGCCAGGGTCATCGACGTGGGGACGGGGGCGGGGTTTCCGTCCGTCCCGATGAAGCTGGTCCGGGATGACCTGGAATTGACCCTGTTGGACAGCTTGCGGAAGCGGCTGGATTTTCTCCGGGCGGTGTGCGGGGAACTGCAAATTACGGCGGAGCTGGTCCATGCCCGGGCGGAGGACGGGGGGCGGGAGACCCGGTATCGGGAATCCTTTGACCTGGCGGTGAGCCGGGCGGTGGCGGGGCTGGAGCTGCTGGCGGAATACTGTTTGCCTTTTGTGCGGGTTGGGGGGCTTTTTCTGGCGCTGAAAGGGAGCGGGGGCCGGGAGGAAGCGGCTGCCGGAGCCCGGGCGGTAGGGCTTTGCGGGGGAGTTATCCGGGAGGTCGTCGACTACTGTCTGCCCAATGGGGACGGGCGAACGCTGATCGTGGTGGAGAAGGTGTCGGCGACGCCGGAGAAGTACCCGAGAACGGCCCAGAGGATCAAGAAGGAGGGCACGCTTTAAGCCGACCGCAAGGTAAAAATCGAGACAGGCAAAGTTTAGGGCCGCCCTTTTCAAA
>CANOCD010000218.1 GCA_947564495.1 uncultured Angelakisella sp.
TTCTTATTTTCCGATTGCACCATATTTTCGCAGAGAAAACGATGAATGTTTCATAAAATCTTGCGGGAAGTTGTGATTTTTTCCATGCGCTGCGGAAGATTTTCCAGAAAAAACGACGGATTTCCTGCACGCCTTGAAAAAACACTTTTCCGCAAGATTTTATGAAAAATTCATAGTTTTCTCTGCGAAAATATGGTACAATAGGAAAATAAGAAAGTCTGCTTTGAATGCTCGGCAAGGAGATATGCCTCTATGGTGGAACAGATCATCAATATCGAGCGGATGGAACACGCCCTTGCCCTTTTCGGCAGCCGGGACGAGAACATCCGCCAGATCGAACAGACCTACGGCGTCACGGTGGTGTTCCGGGGCACCGACATCAAGGTCAGCGGCGAAGCCGAGGCGGTGATGAACGCCGCCCGGTGCGTGGAGGGCCTCCTGACCATGGTGGAACAGGGGGAGGAGCTGACCAGCCAGAACATCCGCTACGTGGCCTCATTGGTGGAGGAGGGCAAGGAGCAGGAGGTCCAGGGGCTCAACCGGGACGTCATCTGCATCACCGCCAAGGGCAAGCCCCTGAAGGCCCGGACCCTGGGCCAGCAGGGGTATGTGGACGCCATCCGCCAGAACACCGTCACCTTCGGCATCGGGCCCGCCGGGACCGGCAAGACCTACCTGGCGGTGGCCATGGCGGTGAAAGCCTTCCGGGCCCACGACGTCAACCGCATCGTCCTGACCAGGCCGGCGGTGGAGGCGGGGGAGAAGCTGGGTTTTTTGCCCGGGGACCTGCAAAACAAGGTGGACCCCTACCTGCGGCCCCTGTACGACGCCCTCTTTGATATGCTGGGGGCGGAAAACTTCCAGAAGTACCAGGAGCGGGGGAACATCGAGGTGGCCCCCCTGGCCTATATGCGGGGGCGGACGCTGGACGACAGCTTCATCATCCTGGACGAGGCCCAGAACACCACCCCGGAGCAGATGAAGATGTTCCTCACCCGGCTGGGGGCGGGGTCCAAGGCGGTGATCACCGGGGACGTCACCCAGATCGACCTGCCCGACGCCCGGCGCAGCGGCCTGGTGGAGGCCGCCAAGATCCTCCGGGGGGTGGAGGACATCGCCATCCTCCAGTTCACCGAAAAGGACGTGGTCCGCCACAAGCTGGTCCAGGACATCATCCGGGCCTACGAAAAGTATTACAGCGACAGCAGGCGGGGAACCGCCAAGGAACCGCCCAGGCGGGAGTTCCGCAGGGACCCGAGGGAGAAAAGATAGACACCAGACCAAAGGGGGTAGTCAGAAGTGGACAAGGTAAAGGTACACATCACCAACCGGCAGAAGGACGTGAAGATCCCGTCGGGGATCAGGCTGCTTATCCGGCGCTGCTGCAACGCCGTCCTCCAGATGGAGGACTTCAAGGGCAGCGTGGAGGTGAGCGTCAGCTTCCTGAACAACGCCCAGATCCAGGAGCTGAACCGGGACCACCGGGGCAAGGACATCCCCACCGACGTCCTCTCCTTCCCCATGGGGGAAAACGGGGTCTACGACATCAACATGGAGACGGGGGCCAGCATCCTGGGGGACATCGTCATCTCGGTGGAAAAGGCGGTGGCCCAGGCGGAGCTGTACGGCCACACCCTCCAGCGGGAGATCGGCTTTTTGACCGTCCACTCGATGCTCCACCTGCTGGGATACGACCACGAGGCCGGGGGCCTGCCCGCCGCTTTGATGCGGGAGAAGGAGGAGGAGGTGCTGGAGAAGCTGGGCCTGACCCGGGATGTCTCCTACACCATCCCCAAAGGATAGGAGAGCAGCGATGACGACACAGCCTGAAACACGCACCGCCTTTATCGCCCTGGTGGGCAAGCCCAACGCCGGGAAGAGCAGCCTCTTAAACCGGCTGGTGGGGGAGAAGGTGGCCATTGTCACCCAGAAGCCCCAGACCACCCGGACCCGGATCACCGGGGTACTTACCAAGGGGGAGACCCAGCTGGTGTTCATCGACACCCCGGGGCTCCTCAAGGCCAAGGACGCCCTGGGGCGGTACATGGTGAAGCAGGTGAACGACTCGGTGGCCGACGTGGACCTGGCGGTCCTGGTGGCGGAGCCGGGGCCGGAGCTTTCCAAGGCGGACCAGGAGCTTGTCGCCAACTTCCGGCGGCTGAAGCTCCCCGCCGTCGCCGTGGTGAACAAGGTAGACACGGTGGAGAAGAAGGAGACGCTGCTGCCCAAGCTGGCCGCTTTGGGGGCCGCCTACGACTTCACCCACATCATTCCCATCAGCGCCCTGACGGGGGAGGGGGTGGAGGAACTGCTGGGGGTCCTTTTGGACAGCGCCCAGGAGGGGGTCCACTTCTTCCCTGACGACGCCCTCACCGACCAGCCGGAGCGGGTCATCTGCGCCGAGCTCATCCGGGAGAAGCTGCTCCTCCATATGCGGGAGGAGGTCCCCCACGGGGTGGCTGTGGTGGTAGAGGAGATGAAGGACCGGCAGAAGGACGGGGAGCCCATGGTGGACATCTCCGCCATGATCTACTGCGAACGGGACGGGCACAAGGGGATGATCATCGGCAAGGGCGGGCAGATGCTCAAGACCATTGCCACCGAGGCCCGGCTGGACATGGAGGGGTTCTTGGGGGCGAAGGTGAATCTGCAATGCCGGGTCAAGACCCGGGAGGCTTGGAAAAACAGCGAAGTGCAGCTGCGGAACCTGGGGTTCCGGTAGGCTATAAAGGGGGAGCGTTTTCATCATGTTACAGCTATGGGCTACGGTTACTACAGTGGTCAATACCGCTTTGGCGGTGGCAGGGCTGGGGGTGGCGGGGTATGCCATTTCGGCCAAGCCTGCTATGATCCTTTTCTACTACGCTGTGGCGTTTATCTGCGTGGCGGGGGCCGTGGTTGGGTTTGTGAATATGTGGTTTTTGAACCAGGCGGTCCGGCGGCAGGAGGAGAAGAACCGGCCTGTTCGGGAGGAACGGGAGCGGAAGAAGGCGGAGCGGGCGGCGAAACGGGCGGAGAAGGAGGCGGCGAAGGCTGCCGCCAAGGCTGAACGGGAGGCCGCCGAGCGGGAGGCTGCGGAGCGGCAGGCTCAGGAGGCGGCGCTGCCGCCGTTGGCGGAGTGGGAGCAGACCGGGGAGGCGGAGGAACCCGAGACCCCGGCGGGGGCCGCAGAGGCCCCAGCAGACGAGAGCCAGCCCTAGGCCAAGCGCAAGGTAAAGTCCGAGACAGGCAAAGTTTAGGGCCGCCCTTTTCAAAGGGCGGTGGAGTCCAGAGGCGAAGCCTTTGGTCGCCCGCCGCAGCGGGCGAAATGCCCCTAGGCGGTGGCGGCCTGTACGGATGTATGGGCCGGGCCGCTGGACCCAGGAACGAGCCTAACGAAACAGGCCGCAGGAAAAAACATGGCGCTGGGAACGAAGGGCGGGGTTTCCTTCTGCACCCGGTAAAAGCGAAGTGACAACCTGCGGCCGGTAACGGGGCTGCCCGATACCCAGCCGCGGGAGCGCCCCCGCTGGCGTCTTGTACCGTCTGCCCTTCCGGACAGGGCCCGGCTGGGCCCGAATCCGGAACGTGCTGGCTGGCGGGACAGGGGGAGATTGTGCAGACCGCCAGCGCCTAGGCCCCCTGCGGGGGCCACCTCTCCGTCGCCTGCGGGCGACACCTCCCCTTTCAGGGGAGGCACGGCCTAAGAGCCGCCTTCGGCGGTTGGCCGT
>CANOCD010000219.1 GCA_947564495.1 uncultured Angelakisella sp.
GTGTTATAATATACCCAAAGACCCGGACAGAAGGAGGAAAGCCCCGTGAAGGAGCCCAAAAAGCAGTCCTCGTTGAAGCAGGCCTACTATCGCAGCTTCCTGCTGTTCATCGTCATCCCCCTGGTGGTGGTTTTCGTGGGGGCGGAGGTGGTGGTGAGCTACATGATCCGCAGCTCCACCATCGAGACCATCGACGCCTTGCAGACCAACATCGCCACCACCCTCAGCGGGGATGTCCGCAGCGACTCCCTCCAGCTTTCCCACTTCGTCCACAACAACAACGGGGAGTTCATGGAGACGGCGGTGCAGTGCTACCGGGCTACCGGGAGCCGGTGGTATCAGGAGGAGCAGCGGCTCCGCCAGGCCTTCCGAACCGCCATGGTCCCCTCCCAGAACATCCTGGCCGGGAGCTTCTATATGCGGGACGGCGGCGCCGTGCACATGAAGGACGACATCACCCTCCCCGGCGGGGAGGTCCGCCAGGCGGACTGGTATCTCCGGGCGGTGGAGCGGCCCAACGCCACCACCCTGGGGTGCTACGACACCAGCCGTGTCCGGCTCACCAGCGCCCCCTACTTCAAAAACGAGCTGGTGCTGGTCACCGCCATGTCCCCCGATCCCTACACCGACCGCTCCGGGGAGATCGAAACGGTGGTCCTCTTTACCGTCTCCCGGGCGGGGGACGTCCTCCGGGCCCAGCAGAAGGACGACAGCCTGGGGGCCAGCGTCATCCTGGACGGGGAGGGCCGCCTCCTCTTCGGGGATATGGGGGAGGAGGCCGTCCGGGACTACTTCCAGGCCAACCCCGGCTCCTTCCCCCTGGAGCGCCAGACCCTCCGGGCGGACCTGGGCCGGGGGGAGCGGCGGTATTTCTTCAAGACCAAGGACATCCCGGATACCGACTGGCGGATCGTCACCTTTGTGGAGGAAAACGACCTGGAGCGGCAGTTTTACCGGGTGGGGGGGCTTCTGGCCCTCATCGTGGCCGCCCTCCTGCTGCTGTTCTACTTCTACTCCCGGTACTTCCTGGGGGCCATCATCGCCCCGGTCCAGGCCGTCTGCCGGGGGATGGACCGGCTGGAGAACAACGACCTGGAGATCCAGCTGGAGCCCACCGGCCAGCGGGAGATCCGGGAGCTGATGGAGTCCTTCAACCAGATGGTCCGGGGCATCCGCAATATGCTGCGGATGTCCGAGGAGACCCTCCGCAAGCGCCACGAGGCGGAGATGCGGGCCCTCCAGAGCCAGATCAACCCCCACTTTGTGGTGAACACCCTGAGCTCCATCCGGTTCATGGCCCAGGTGGCCCAGTTCGACGGCATCCGGAAGATGGCGGAGGCCCTCATCAGCATCGTCTCCTGCTCCTTCCGGAGCAACGTGAGCTTTTACACCGTGGGGGAGGAGCTGGAGATGCTCCGCACCTACGTTTACCTCATGCGGATACGCTACTCCAACGGCTTCGAGGCGAGCTACGAGGTCCAGCCCGACTGCATGGACTACCTCCTCCCCCGCCTCACCCTCCAGCCGGTGGTGGAAAACGCCATCACCCACGGCTTTGACGAGCTGGAGGAGGAGCTGGGGCAGATCCTTGTTTCGGTCTACCGGGAGGAGGGCTTCCTCTGCCTGTCGGTGCGGGACAACGGCAAGGGGATGACCGAGGAGCAGATCCAGCGGGTGCTGGGGGACCGCCCCCGGCAGCGGGACGACAACACCAGCATCGGCATCGAAAATGTCCAGGCCCGGCTCCGCCTGAACTTCGGCGGGGCGGCGGGCATCGGCATCCAGAGCGAGCCGGGGGTCTTTACCCGGGTGACCCTGCGGCTGCCCCTGGACCAGTGCCGGAAAAAAGAGGAACAGGAGGAAGGACATGATACGGACCGTGATTGTGGATGACGATTCCCTTGTTCACGCCACCCTGCGCTCCCTGGTGGACTGGGAGAGCTTCGGCTACACCATCGTGGAGGGGTTCAGCGACGGGTCCCAGGCCCTGGCCTGGCTCCAGAAAAACCCGGCGGACCTGCTGATCACCGACATCAGGATGCCGGAAACAAGCGGCCTGGAGTTGATGCGCCGCCTGGAGGAGAGCGGCTCCCTGCCGGTGACGGTGGTCCTTTCCGGCTACGACGAGTTCGAGCTGGTCCGGGAGGCCTTCCGCCTGGGGGCCAAGGACTACCTCCTCAAGGGGACCCTGGACAGCGGGGTGGTGACCCAGCTTCTCCGGGGGCTGCGCCAGCGGCACTTCCCCAGCCTGGCCGTCCCCGACCGGGCCGGCGGCGGGGAGGGCGCCCCACGGTTCCGGGAAGGGGAGGAGTACGTGGTCATCACCTTCGGGGTGCAGCACTTCCCCCAGGCGGCCCGGCGGTTCGGGGACAACCTCCGGGAGGGGATGGAAAAGCCCATGGTGGAGCTCACCCGCCAGATCCGCCGCCTGCAAAAGCGGACCGAGTTCTGGGCCCAGTCCCCCTCCCTTTACCGGCTGGCCTACCGGGTCCAGGACCGGGGCGGCGTCCGGACGGTGGTCCCCTCCATGGCCCGGCAGATCCAGGAGGTGTGGCGGGACTACATGAACCTGGAGACGGCGGCGGGGATCAGCGGGGTCTTTTCCCCCGGGGAGGCCCCCGGGGCCCTGGCCCGGTGCGAGACCCTCTGCCGCCTGGCGGTGCTCCAGGGGCCCATGGGGATGTGCAGCCAGTGGCAGGACGGGGAACTTGCCCTGGCCTACGAGACAGGGGCCGACAGCTGCGACCCCCTCATCGCCGCCCTCTGCGGGGAGGACGGGGAGGGGCTGGAGGAGGAGACGGCCCGGTGGCTGGCTTCCGCCGCCGGTCTGGAGGACCGGGAGCAGCTTTCCCGGATGCTGGTGCTCCTGGCCCGGCTGGGGGAGCGGCTGGAGGGGCTCCAGATGGACTTCTTCCAGATCTTCCCCGAACAGACCGACTTCCCCCGGCTGCTCCGGTCCCTGGAAAGCTGGGGGGAGCGGCAGCTCTGGCTCTGCAACACCCTCAACCGGGTCCAGTCCGCCCTGGCCCAGCGCCGCCGGGAGGGCAAGAAGAACGCCATGGACCGGGCCAAGGACTTTATGCGGGCCAACTTCACCAACCCGGAGCTGACCCTGCGGACGGTGGCCGACTACGTGGGGTTCAGCGAGAAGTATTTCAGCGCCCGGTTCACCCGGGAGTGCGGCACCACCTTTGTGGGGTATCTCAGCGACCTGCGCCTCCGCCGGGCCCAGGAGCTGCTCCTCCAGACCGACCTGCGGGTCTACGAGGTCAGCGAGGCCGCCGGGTACAGCAGCGTTGAGCATTTTAACCATACCTTCAAGAAAAAGTTTGGCGTTTCGCCCAAATCCTATCGACAGGGAGAAAAATAAATCGAACAAATCCGCAAGAAATCAAACCATACTTCATGGAAAATCGTTCCTCCCTCCGGTATAATTTGTACTGTCAAAGGCAGTTCCGGGGGCAAGCGCCCGGGAACTGTGACAAATTTCACAAACGGAGGAACAGGACATGAAACGTATTCTTGGCATTCTTCTTGCAGCGGCCATGATCCTTGGCGTGTTGGCCGGATGCTCCGGCGGAAACGGCGGGGACCCCCCGGCCCCCGCCCCGGCTCCCGGCGGCAGCACTCCCGCCGAAGGCGGCGCCC
>CANOCD010000220.1 GCA_947564495.1 uncultured Angelakisella sp.
GGTCAGAAGCGGGGGCAATATGGGGCATCACCGTGGAGGGCAAGGAGTACCGCTGGAATGGCCGTCTGGTGCGTATCTTCCTGGACCTGGAAGGGAACAGCAGCTTCTACACCCTGGAGAAGAACCCCCAGGGGGAAGTGGACGTCAAGGTCACCCGGAGCGGCGACGGCCGTGTCCTCACCGTCGCCGAGATGAGCGAAGCCGAAGCGGCGGAGCTTTTGGAGGACCAGGCCGACCCCGATGATGAGGAGGAGGAGCCCGGGGAGAAGGACAACAGCCTGGAGATCCCCGGGGCCGACTGGCGGACCCAGGTCGTCCCGGTGGAGCTGGAGACCCTGGCCCCCGGGGAGTACGCCTGGCTGGGGAACTTCACCCTCCGGGAGGGGGACCGGGTCTCCTACCAGGTATCCGCCAAGACCGGGGACCGGCTGACGGCGGGCTTTGCCCGGGCGGGGGAGATCGCCCCGGAGACGGTCTTTTACACCGCCTCCAACACCAACCTCCGGGTGGACAGCGGCTTTTTCGTCTGGCAGTCCCCGGCGGAACCGGGGGAGTACCAGCTGTTCATCCAAGCGGGGGAGCAGCCCCTGGAAGGGATCACCGGCAAGGTGGTCATTGTCAACCAAATAGAAAGCGACAGATGAAGGGAGACAAAGCAAATGGAAGCTATCACTGAAAGACTGACCCCTATGGTACACCAGACCCCCGAAGCGGGGAACGCCCCCAAAACGGAGCCCCGTGAGGCCCCGGAGACCGCCCCGTCCCCCCGGCCCGCCGGGGACCGCTACCAGCCCGAGGACCCCCAGGAGCCCATCGGCCTCTACCGGGTGGAGCGGGACGAGGAGGGGAACCCCAAGGTCCGGTTCGATGACCCGGAGGCCGGGAAGGAGCCTCCCGAGCCGGAGGAATCCTCCCAGCCGGAGAAGGAAAAGAAGGGGAAGATCACCACCTGCGACACCAGCCGGGTGGACCGGGAGATCGAGAACCTGAAAAAGCGCCGGGAGCAGCTGAAGCGCCAGCTGGAGGGGACCTCCGACCCGGACAAAGCCCAAAGGCTGGAACAGAAGCTGGCCCAGGTGGAGGCCGAGCTGACCCAGAAGGACAACGACGCCTACCGCCGCCAGAACGCGGTCTATTCCTAAAGCAAAAAAACGAGCCAAAAAGAACAGCGCCCCCGACCCTCCGGTCGAATCTCCCCGCAGGAGAAAACCGGCAGGGCGGGGGCGTTGTTTTTCCCCAATAAATGCTGGATATAGCCTGGAAATTCCCCTGGGAAATCTTGCTTTTCCTTTTCCCGTCCTGTATAATAGGGGCGGTACGTGACCTTCCCCCCTCCGCTGGCTGGAGAGCGGGGAAAAACGATTTGTGAGGTGTGCAGAAAATGATAAAGGAAAAGAAGACTTTCCCGGCAAAGGTCCGGAAAAAGAAGGGCCGGGGCATCACCGCCAAGCTGGCCTCCGCCATCGTGGCCTGCGTGGTGGTCGCCATGGCGGCTCTGCTGGCCGTGGTCTACCTCCGGATGTCCCACGCCCTGCTGGAAAAGAGCGAGGACCTGATCCGCACCACCACCGAAAGCACTATCCAGGAGACCACCGCCTGGATGAACAAGACCCTCACCATGCTGGAGACCCAGCGGGACACCATCCAATACCAGGATATGGACGTCCCCGCTATGACCGACTACATCCGCCACACCGTGGGCCAGAACGACGCCTACCCCGCCGGGCTCTACGTGGCCCTCACCGACGGCAGCCTCTACCACGCCAGCTTTGTCCCCGGCCCGGAGTTTGACGCCCTTTCCAAGTCCTGGTACCAGGACGGCGTGGCCTCGGAGCAGTTCATCCTGGGGGACGTGTACTTTGACGAGGACAGCCAGTCCTACGTGGTGGGGGCCTCCGGAGTCCTCAAGTCCCGGGGCGGCTCCGTCCGTGGCGTGGCCGCCGCCGATGTCTACCTGGGGTCCATCTCCCAGATCGTCAGCGGCGTCCAGCTGGAACGCACCGGGGGCATCTTCCTGGTGGATACCCGCACCGGCACCATCATCGGCCACCGGGACGCCGGGATCACCGGCAAGAAACTCGCCGAGGTCACCGACGGCTTCTACCCCTACGCCGCCCAGGAGGTCCAGGCGGGCCGGGAGGGGCTGACCCTCCATGACGGCACCTACGTCCAGGTGGCCAAGGTCCCGAACAGCGACTGGACCGCCGTGGCCTATGTGGACCGCTCCGAGGTCCTGGAAGCCCTCATGGCCCTCACCATTGCCATCCTGGTCATGGCCGCCGTGGCCATCGCCGCCATCGTCCTGCTGGTGGTCATCCAGGTGCGCCGGATCATCGGCCGCCCCGTGGCCGAGCTGAGCCAGGCCGCCACCGCCATTGCCCAGGGGGACCTGAACCAGACCATCCGCTACCAGTCCAAGGATGAACTTGGGGTTCTGGCCGACGACTTCAACCAGGTCACCCTCCGCCTGCGGGATTACGTCAAGTATATCGACGAGATCTCCCAGGTCCTCCGGGAGATCGCCGGGGGCAACCTGGACTTCACCCTGGTAAACGACTACGCCGGGGAGTTTTCCAAGATCAAGGTCTCCCTGGAGGAGATCTCCCGCTCCCTCAACGGCACCATGGGCCGCATCAAGGCAGCCGCCCGGGAGGTGGCCGCCGGGGCGGAGCAGGTCTCCGGCGGGGCGGTCACCCTCTCCCAGGGGGCCACCGAACAGGCCGCCTCGGTGGACACCCTGGCGGAACATATCGAAGCCGTTTCCGACAGCGTCCACAAGGTGGCCCAGGGCGCCCAGCAGGCCAGCCAGATCTCCCAGGAGGTCAAGAACGGCCTGCTGGAGAGCAACGGCCAGATGGAGAACATGACCGGCATCATCCGGAACATCAGCGAAAACTCCGCCGAGATCCACAAGATCGTCAAGACCATCGAGGACATCGCCTTCCAGACCAACATCCTGGCCCTCAACGCCGCCGTGGAGGCCGCCCGGGCGGGAGCCGCCGGCAAGGGCTTCGCCGTGGTGGCCGACGAAGTCCGCACCCTGGCGGGCAAGTCCTCCACCGCCGCCCAGGAGACCTCCCAGCTCCTCAGCCAGACCGTCGCCTCCATGGACCAGGGGGTCCAGGCCGCCCAGGACACCGCCGAGTCGATGATGAAGGTGGTGGCCCGGGCCGACGAGATGGCCTCCCTGGTGGCGGGCATCGCCGACTACACCAAGACCCAGGACAACAACACCAAGGAGATCGCCCAGGGCATCAGCCAGATCTCGGTGGTGGTCCAGGACAACGTCTCCACCGCCGAAAGCAGCGCCGCCGCCAGCGAGGAGCTTTCCGGCCAGGCCTCCCTCCTACAGGAGATGGTGGACCACTTCCGCCTGCGGGATTGACCGCTTCCGCCTGCGGGATCGACCACGCCCGCCTGCGGGATCGACCGCTCCTTCCCAAACGCATCGCCCCCCGGGGAGACCCGGAGGGCGTTTTTTCGTCTTTTTTCACTGGAAAACTATTGGAATTTCCCGTCGAATGTGCTAAAATTAAAAAAGAAACCGGATAAATTTTAGAGGTCCGGGTGTGGGAAAGGCATTTTAGGGGAGGGAAAGACTCCATGCGGAAGAAAAGGAACTGGCAGAGTTGAAAAAGGAGAAACGC
>CANOCD010000221.1 GCA_947564495.1 uncultured Angelakisella sp.
GTGAAGAATGTAGAGAAGGTCATCCAGGAGTGGATCGAGACGGCCACAGAATTGGGCCGTCCCATCCCCGAGCCAAAGGGCCGCCTGCGCTATGCGTGAGATGCTCTGACAAAAGCTACAAAAGAAAAAAGGGCGGGCAGCGACAAGCTGCCCGCCCTTTGGCGTTGTTGGCATTGTTGAAACGGGTCACACATTGATGACCTTGATGGCCCCCTCCTTGACATCCCAGTAGACCCGGCAGGGGGAGCAGGCGGCGGAGATGTTCTTGGGGACGCCACGGATGGTGACCTGGGCGGGGGGATAGAGGTTCCCCGCCACGATCTGCTTCTGGGCGGTGGCGGCCTCCTGGAGCTCCATCTCCTCCAGGGTCTTGATCAGCGGCTTTTCCTTCATCTGGAGGACGGCGGTCTGGCCGGTGCTCTGCTTCTGGCGGATCTCCGCCCGGATCTTCTCCAGGCTTTCCTCCACCTGGGCCTTCTCCTTGAGGAACCAGGGGGTGGGGCCGATGGAAAGGGTGGTGAGCCGCCCGGCGAAGTTGCCGATGGTCTTGGCCTCGATGCCCCCCATGGCCCGGATGGTGCCGCCGATGATGACCCCCCGGCCGGTCTTGACGATGACCTTGCCCCGGGCGGAGATGTCGCAGTTGACGATGCTGTCCATGCGGATCTCCCCCATGGCGTGGACCGAGGCGTTTTCCATGTACTTGCAGACCACGTCCTTGCCGGCGGTGATGCTGCCGGTGACGTTGCCGTTCATCCCCCGGTTGACCACCACCGAGCCCCCGGCGGTGATCTGGCAGCCCTCCACCAGGCCGCCGATGGTGATGTTGCCGCTGGCCTTGACGGTGAAGCCCGCCCGGACGTTGCCGTGGATCACCACGTCCCCCTGGACGTCGATGCTACCGGTGGAAAGGTCCACGTCCCCCTGGATGACGATGACGTTGTTGACGTGGAACTTGCCGTCCCGAAAAGAAATTTGCCCGTCGATCTTGGCGACCAGGGAGGTCCCGTTTTCCCCCGCCACCACGTTGTCCCCCTTGGGCAGGGGGGCCTTTTTGCCGTTGTAGGGGCGGATGGGGTTGCCCTGGATGTTGGTGCCCGGCTTCCCCTGGGTGGGGGGGATGATGTCGCAGATCACCGTGCCGGCGTCGATGTGGGTGAGCCAGCTGAGGTTGTTGAAGTCCACGATGCCCTGGGCGTTCTCCATGATCTTGGGGGTGCCCACCGAGCGGGAGAAATATTCCTCGGTCCTGCCGTCCTCCCCGGGGACCGGGGGGGCGCAGGCGGCCAGTTTGACCAAAGTGAGGGCGCTTTCCGGGTCGGAGAGGAGGTTGACCTTCTCCTGGTCGATGCCGAAGGAGATCTTCTTGTCGTCCATGGCGGAAAGGACCATCTCCCAGTTCACCGGGGCGCCGTCCCCCAAAGCGGGGAAGGCGATGCCCCAGGCGGCGCTCCAATCCGAGGCGCAGAAGACCAGCACCTGGCCGTCCACCGGGGGGGTCGGGATCTCCGGGACCGGTTCGTCCCCGCCGGTCTTTTCCCCCTCCAGGCGCTTATCCCGCAGCTGCTGTTCCATCTTGGCCTTGGCCAGCTGGGCCTGCTTGCGGTAGGAACGCATCACGGCGGAGGCTTTGGACTCCAGCTGGGAAAAGATCTGCTGGAGGAAAGCGGTTTCCGGCTGGTCCCCGGCGCAGAAATCCCGGATCACCGACCGGCCGGCCTCGGTTCCCCGGCCCTGGCGGGAGAGGAGGTAATACTCCATGAGCTCTTCGGGGGCGGGGAGCTGGTCAAAGGGGGTCTCCTGGGGCGGGGCGGGCTCCCCCTCGGGGTCCTCCGGCAGAGCCGCCTCGGGGACGGCGGCCTCCTCCCGGGGCTCCTGGTCCTTTTTTTCCTCCTTGCCGCCGCCGGAGACCTTCCGCCAAAGGGAAAGAAGCATAGACTTCCGGCCGGTATCCTTGGTGGCTTCGCTGTTTTTTTCCTCCCTTGGGCTCATAACGCACCTCCGCATTTCATTCCCGCGTCCCGCGGGGGAACACAGCGTCCAGCTGGATCTTGATACTACAATTTTACCCTATCTGGCTTGTCCCTGTCAAGCGGCAAAAGGGGGTGGCCTTTGGCAGATATTTCCGGGGAAAACCATTGGACCCGTGAAAACCACGGGGGCGGCTTTCACGGGTCCGACGGCTTTTTCTGGGATCTTTTGCCCCGGGGGCAGAGGAGCGTTCAGTCCACCTCGATGAGCTCGTGCTCCTCCAGCCTGGCCGTTCCGTTCTCGATGGCCTCCTTTTTTTCTCTCAGATACCGAAGGTTGCTTTTGGAGTAGAACGGGTCCTTGTCCGCCTCTTTGCACCGTGCCCGGATGAGCCCGGCCAGCTCCCCGGCGGGGCAGCGGTAGTCGGGGCACTTCCAGCGGAAGGGATAAGACTGGTCCCAGAGGGCGATCTGCACCTCATCGGTCCCGGGGACCCATTCCAGCCGGAAGGCCCCTGCCTCCACCGGCTCGGCCCCCGGCGTCTCCAGCCAGGCCAGCAGCCGCCCCCGCAGCTCCTTGTCCCAGATCAGGTCGGTTATGAAATCCAGGGTATGGATCATTTTCTGTCACCTCCGGGTACAGTATAGCACATTTCCCGGCGGAGGAAAAGTCTGGCTTTTTCCGTCCGCCTGTGCTACACTAGTACCTGTAGAAAGGGGGCAGACAGGATGGAAAAGCTGGGGCGGGTCTTTTTCTTCGGCGTCGCCTACGCCGTGATGCTGGCCGGGATGGGGGCGGGCATCTGGCTCCTCTGCCGCTTGGCGGGGATGGGCCTGGAGTTCCTCCGGACCGGGAAGGTGAAAAAGCCGGACAAGGGCTTCCTTGGGGGAGCCAGCCTCCGGGCCAAGGCGTCCTGGCTTGTCTGCTGCCTGGAGGAGGCCCTCCTGGCCGGGGGCCTGGAGCCCTACCCCGACCAGCCGGGGGACTGCCCCTGGCATCCCCTCCTGGCCCTGCTGTGGCAGGTGGCCGAGCTCCCCGCCCCCCTGGTGGACGGGAAGTGGCTGGAGGAGGCCATAGGCTGGCTCCCCAGCGAGGTCCTGACCCCACACCCCAGCCCGGACAAGCCCCGGAGCCAGGGGGAACAGGAGCGGTTCGCCGCCGCCTGGGCCCTCTACACCCGGGCCGGGTACCGGATGGCCTGCCTGGCCCCCCTGGTGGAGCTCCCCGTCCGCCTGGTCCGGGACTACTGGGACGACCCCACCGCCCGCTCCGATGACATCCTGGCCCTTCTGGAGGAGGCCCGGCGGCTGCTGGAGGACTACAACATCCCCCTGCCGCCCCGGGACCGGGTGGAGTTCCTGGCCAAGCAGAAGGGCCTGGGGCCGGGGGAGCCCTTTGTGGGGCGGCAATGCTCCTACTTCGTTCCCTGGTGCTAGTGTATATCCGGTAAGAATTATACTTTTTGTATAGCACAAGAGGGGAGGCCGCCTTGGGTTTTCCCTCTTTTTTTGTCGCCGCCCCCTGTTTTTCTCTGGAAAATCATGCTATACTTATCCTGGAACGTTAGAAGCCGTATTCACAACCGTTGGACGCCATCTGGCCGGGTCTTTTCCTGCCCTGCGGCGTTACAAAAACTTGTAAGCCATCAAGGCTGGACTGCGTTTTTGTG
>CANOCD010000222.1 GCA_947564495.1 uncultured Angelakisella sp.
GGGGGCCAGCCGTCTATCGGCAGTGCCACCTTCTTTGTCTATATTATACCACGTCTTTTCCGAATTGCAAGCCCCAGCGGCGAACAAAAAGAAATAACCGCCTGGGCCCTGATTCAAGCGGTTACTTCACGTAACTAGTAAGGAGGGCCAGCCGGATACCGGCAACGCCGCCTCCCTGCCCGTGTCATACCACGCCGCCCCCAAAATTGCAGCCCCCCGGCCTTTTGGTATAGCATTTTCTCCCCGCCTATGCTATACTAAACAGGACAAACCAAATCGGAGGCTGATCTCCCATGCCCGCCTATCTCTGGTATCTCCTGGCCGGGGTGCTCCTGGCCGTTTTCTGCGAGACCATCGACGACCTGCTGGGCAACCGGCCCTTGGTCCGCAAACTCCTTTCCGCCTTGGCCCCCCTGCTGGTCTTTATCGGCTTTATCCAGGCCGCCCTGGCCGCCATCTTTCGGTGATCGCCCGCCCCCAGGTTGAACGCCCCCCTTTTTTCGGCTATAATAATAGGTGTCGTACCAAAGCAAAAGGAGGCAGGAAAAATGAGTATCCAGTTCACAGTGCCCCTCACCAAGGTCATCAGCGCCATGAAGCTGGAGGTGGCCTATATGCCCACCACCGAGACCGAGATCCTCATCTCCTCGGCGGACAGCAACCGCCCGGGGCTCCAGCTGGCCGGCTTCTTTGATTTCTTCGATAACCAGCGGGTCCAGATCATCGGCAAGAGCGAAATGGCCTACCTGAACCAGCTTTCCCCCGAGCAGGAGGAGCAGGTCCTGGAGCGGTACCTTGCCGCCAGGCCGGTGGCCGTCATCCAGACCCGGGGGAATCAGCCCTCCCCTGTCATGCAGGAGAAGGCCCGGAAGTACGGCGTCCCCCTCCTGGTCACCGAGGCCACCACCACCAGCTTCGCCGCCAGCCTCACCGCCTACCTGAACATCGAGCTGGCCCCCCGGATCACCCGCCACGGCGTCCTGGTGGAGGTCTACGGCGAGGGGGTCCTCCTCCTGGGGGACAGCGGCGTGGGCAAGAGCGAGGCTGCCATCGAGCTGGTGAAGCGGGGCCACCGCCTCATCGCCGACGACGCCGTGGAGATCCGCCGGGTCTCGGACAAGACCCTGGTGGGCTCCTCCCCGGCCAACATCCGCCATTTCCTGGAACTCCGGGGCATCGGCATCATCAACGTCCGGCGCATCTTCGGCATCGGCGCCGTCAAGGTCACGGGCCGCATCGATATGCTCATGAACCTGGAGATCTGGAGCCCCAACAAGACCTACGACCGCATGGGGATGGAGGAGGAGACCACCGACATCCTGGGCCTCGCCATCCCCTCGGTGACCATCCCCGTCAAGCCGGGGCGGAACCTGGCCATGATCATCGAAGTCGCCGCCATGAACAACCGCCAGAAGAAGCTGGGCTACAACGCCGCCCACGAGCTCCTGGCCCGGCTGGGGATGGCGGAGGACATCCCCCGGGTCCAGCGCCACGCCGCCACCGACTACGAGGAGTTCTTCTATTGATAGAAAGGAGGCCCCCATGAACCGTTTACTGGAAAGTGCCGACCGTTACCTGGAGCAGAGCAGCTGGCGGGACATCGCCGTCCTCAAGGTCTGCCTCCTCTCCCTGGGCCTGCTGGCCGGGATGGAGCTCCCGGAGAGGTGGAGGAGACCGGCCCGCTTCCTCGCCGCCTTTGCCTTTACCGTCACCTACCTTCCCCTGATGACACGATACCTTCGCATCCTTATCAACAATAAAGATTAAGAGCCCGCCCGTCCCGATTCATCTTTTTGGGGCGGGCGGCATAAGTAGAAAGAAAGGTCGTCACGCCATGAAGATCGCCGGGGATACCCACACCCACACCATCGCCTGCCAGCACGCCTACAGCACCCTGCTGGAGAACATCCGCCAGGCCGCCGCCCTGGGCCACCGCTTTCTGGTGACCACCGAGCACGGCCCCGCCATGGGGGGAGCCCCCCACGAGTGGTTCTTCGAGAACCTCCGCAAGGCGGTCCCCCGGGAGGTGGAGGGGGTGGTGGTCATCAAGGGGTGCGAGGCCAATCTCATGGACCTGGAAGGCACTCTGGACGTCCCCCAGGCCGGGCTAAAACGCCTGGACCTGGTGATGGTGTCGATGCACCGGGTCACCTTCCCCCGGGATACCACCCCGGAACAGCGCACCGCCGCCTGGATCGCCACAGCCAAAAACCCCCGGGTAGATGTCATCGGCCACCTGGGGGACCCCCGGTTCTCGGCGGACTACGAGGCGGTGCTCCGGGCCGTCAAGGAGGGGGGCCAGGCGGTGGAGCTGAACAACTCCTCCCCCCTGAGCCGCCCCGGCTCGGAGGAGAACTGCCGGGCCATCGCCCGGCTCTGCAAGGAGTACAAGGTCCCGGTGCTCCTCTCCACCGATTCCCACTTCTGCACCGCCATCGGGGAGGTCTCCTGGTCCGCCTCGGTGGCGGAGGAGGCGGGCATCCCCGAGGAACAGATTCTCAACACCACCTACCGCCGCTTCCGGGACTGGCTTGCCGCCCGGCAGCAGATCGACGACCTGCCGGAGGAGTGATCGCTCATGTTATCCCTGCACAACACCGCCCTGGGGGACTGCGGGGTCCCCATCCGCATGGGGGAGGCCATGTCCCGCCACACCACCTTCCGCATCGGGGGCCCGGCAGAGCTGTTCGCCGCCCCCCGCACCGAGGAGGAGCTATGGACCCTCCTGGCCGCCTGTAAGCGGGACGGCCTGCCCTACTTCATCCTGGGCAAGGGCTCCAACCTCCTGGTGGGGGACGGGGGCATCCCCGGCCTCACCGTGGCCATGGAGGGCCTTTCCAGCGTCCGGGTGGATGGGAACGTCATCCACGCCCAGGCGGGGGCCTCCCTGTCGGCGGTCTGCCTGGCCGCCCGGGACGCAGGGCTTGCCGGCCTGGAGTTCGCCTACGGCATACCCGGCCAGGTGGGGGGCGGTGTCTACATGAACGCCGGGGCCTACGGCGGGGAGCTCCGGGACGTCCTTGCCGGAACGGTCCATTGCCTGGATGAGGAGGGCCAGCCCCATGACCTCCCCGTGGACCGGCTGGAGCTGGGCTACCGCCACAGCTTCTTCACCGGCAAGAAGTGGGTCATCCTCTCCGCCTCCTTCCGCCTGGAGCCCGACCCCGAGGGCCCCCCCGCCGTGGCCGCCAGGATGGAGGACATCCTCTCCCGCCGCCGGGAGAAGCAGCCCCTGGAGTGGCCCAGCGCAGGAAGCACCTTCAAGCGCCCGGAGGGGGCCTACGCCGCCGCCCTCATCGACCAGTGTGGCCTCAAGGGGTTCCAGATCGGCGGGGCCCGGGTGAGCGAAAAGCACGCCGGGTTCGTCATCAACGCCGGGGACGCCATCTGCGCCGACGTCCTGGCCCTCATCGGGGAGGTCCGGCGTGTCGTCCAGGAAAAGACCGGCTTCGTCCTGGAACCGGAGGTGGAGGTCACCGGGCGTCAGGGATGATACTATCCGTATAAATTGAGGATATATCAACCCGACGTATGATGCAAAGGGGAGAGCCATCCCGTGGCTCCAACGTCAGGAATAATACAAAACGTATAAATCGAGCGGAAATCAACCTGACGTATGATACAAAGGGGAGAGCCTC
>CANOCD010000223.1 GCA_947564495.1 uncultured Angelakisella sp.
GTCGAAAACGAATCCTACATTGATATTATACGCCGCCTTCCCCGGAATCCCTTCAAATTTTGGGAAAAGTCTTGCTTTTTTTCATCAGTTGTCATTTTATACGAATTTTCCCGAAAATATTCTGGCAGAACGCCTACTTTCCTTCTCCTCCGCCATCCGCTATCATAAAAGCGGAGGTGATACCCGTGGGATACGCCCAAATTCTGAAGGACAGCATTGGCCGCCCCTCCGGCTACCGGGAGTGCGACGGGGAGGTCTGCTGGATGCCCCAGCGCCAGTCCTACGACCGGGAGTTCCGCCAGATCAAGCTGGACACAGGGACGATGACCGTCCTGGACCACGACTTCATCAAGGACGCCGCCCGGGTCTACCGCCGGGGGCGGCTGCTTGGCGGGGTGGACCCGGGGGACTTCCGGGTCCTCAACGGGGTGTACGTCGGCGGCTCTGGGGGGATCTGGACCCCCTACGGCGACGCTAAGATCGCCCACCCCGCCAGCTTCCAGGTCCTGGACGACGGCAGCGCCGCCCCGGGGGAGGTGTTCCCCCAAAGCTACGGCAGGGACGAGGAGTTCGTCTATTTCTTCTCCGGCTCCACCGACACCGGCAAGGCCGCCCGCCTCCGGGCCTGCAAGGACCCCGCCGCCTTCGTCCTTCTCTCCCGGAACTACGGCAAAGACGGCCAGCGTGTCTACTACCAGGAGTGGGTGGTGAAGGGGGCCGACCCGGAGACCTTCCAGGTCACCGCCCCCCACGACGGCAAAGACAAAAAACGCCTCTACCACGCCAGTTTGGCAGTAGAGACGCCGAAGGAATAAGGCATCAAGTTTTACCGGGGGACCGTCTGGCCCTCCGGTTTTTTCCGCCGGAACCGCCCCGGGACCCCCGGGGCCGCCCGCCGAAGGAGCCAGAAGCACCCGTACCCCAAAGCACCGCCCAGGGCGTTGAGCCACAGGTCGTCCACATCGGTGCCCCGGTTTTGGAACAGCTGGCAGAACTCGATGGCGCAGGAGGCCGCCAGAGCGGCAAGGGTCCCCCGGAGGAGCCCCCGCCTGTCCCCCCAGAGGAGGACAGGGAAGAAGCCCAGGGGCAGGAACATGACCACGTTCCCCAGGATGTTCACCACCGGGTAGAGGAGGTTCCCCGCCCGGCACTCCCAGAGGGAATCGGTGAACACCCGGAACAGCCGGAGGTTCACCCGGTCCCAGGTTGGGGCGGTGAACTGCCAGCCCCGGGGCAGGATGGTGATGGCCGCCAGCCCCGCCAGATAGAGGAGAAAGAGGAGCAGCCCCGCCTCATGCCAAAGGTTGGGGGAGAGCCCCCGCCGCCGCCCCCGGGCAAGGGCCAGAAACCGCCAGAGGAGAAGGACCGGCAGGGCGGCGGCCATGGCGGGGAGCATCCGAAGGAGAAAACCGGCGATGACCCCCATCAGGCGTACCCCAGCAGCCCCCGGACGCTGACCTCCCCGGAGCTCACCGCCCGCACCCCGCCGGGAAAGCGGACCAGGAGGCTCCCGTCGGGGGCCAGGTCCACCGCTTCCCCCTGCTCCTCCCCGGCGGGGGAGATGACCACCACCGGCTGGCCCAGGGTGCAGGAGAGGCGCCGCAGCTCCTCCACGATGGCCGGGTCCCCCTCCCGCCAGCCGGAGGCGGAAAAGATGCTGTCCAGGCGGCGGATGAGCTCGGCGGCAAGTTCCGCCCGGAGGACCGTCCGCCCCGCCATCCGCAGGGAGACGGCCTTGTCCGCCAGCTCCGGGGGGAACGCCTCCTGCCCCACGTTGATGCCGATGCCGATGATGGCCCAGGAGACGCTGCCGTCCTCCCCGTCGGAGACCAGCCGGGTGAGGATGCCGCAGACCTTCCGCCGGTCCAGGATGACGTCGTTGGGCCACTTGATCTTAGGCTCCAGGCCGGTGCAGGCGGCGATGGCCCCGCAGACCGCCAGCCCGGCGCAGGAGGTGAGAAGGCTCAGCCCCTCCCCGGCGCACCCCGGGGCCAGGAGGTAGGAGAGGTAGACCCCCACCCCCCCGGGGCTCAAAAAGCTCCGGCCCATCCGCCCCAGGCCCCCGGTCTGGCGGTCGGCCAGGAGGACGGTATGGTCGGGGATTCCCTCCAGCACCAGCCGCTGCCCCTGGGTGATGGTGGAGTCCAGCTCCTCGTAGCAAAGGACCGGGGCGGGGCGGCCCCCCGGGAGAAAGTGCTCCACCACCGGGGCGGTGAGGAGGTCGGGGACCCGGACCAGGCGGTAGCCCCGGTTGCTCCCCGATTCCAGCTCCCACCCCTCCTGGCGGAGCCGCCCGGCGGCCTTCCAGACGGCGGCCCGGGTGACCCCCAGCTCCCGGCTCGCCCCCTCCCCGGAGAGGTACTCCCCCTGGTTTCGCAGGAGCAGGGCGGCCAGTTTTTCTTCCAGCGTGACATTGGGCATGACAGGGCCTCCTTTGATCGGATAGAATGTCCCCATGATACCCCTTTCCCCGGGCCCCGTCAAGGCTCCAAGGGCCGCAAGAAATGGATTGACAAATTTTCCTAAATATGATAACATAAAGGCAAAGATTTTTATGCGGATTCCACCATCTCGCCGGAGAGGGCCTTTGCACAGCCCGAACCAGCCGGCGGGGCCTTGTTCTGTACAGCGAAAACCCATCTGTCCCGGGCCCCGGGGGGCGTGTATCCATCCCCGGCGGGCCGGCCATGCCCCATGGGCATCAAACTTGATGGGCTGACGGACTACTCCATTTTATGATGAACCCTCCGGCCCCCGGAAAAGGGGAGGGGGTGTCATGATAGTCCTCGGCACCGTGCGAAGGAGGAAATCGAACCGTGTCGGCTTGCGGTGCGGCAGTGTGGAGACCTGCCGTAACGTCCGGAGGGACGCTAGCCCCCGGGCAAGGTCAGGCGGCGGAGGCCGCCCGGCCAGAGCCGGATACTTATGGCTAATCTATCTTTGCGAGGAATCAAGAAGGTCTACCCCCACAGTGGGGAGCTGAAAAAGAAGAAGAAAACAAAGGAAGCCCCGGCCCCCGAAAAGAAGGTGAATCTCCAGGTCACCGAGGACGGCGTGGTGGCGGTCCAGGAGTTTGACCTGGAGATCGCCGACAAGGAGTTCATCGTCCTGGTCGGGCCCTCCGGCTGCGGCAAGTCCACCACCCTGCGGATGGTGGCCGGCCTGGAGGAGATCAGCGGCGGCGAGCTGTACATCGACGGCAAGCTGATGAACGATGTTGAGCCCAAGGACCGGGACATCGCCATGGTGTTCCAGAGCTACGCCCTCTACCCCAACATGACGGTGGCGGAGAACATGGCATTCCCCCTGAAGCTGAAAAAGACCCCCAAGGAGGAGATCGACCGCCGCGTCCGCGAGGCCGCCGAGATCCTGGACATCACCCAGTACCTGGACCGCAAGCCCAAGGCCCTCTCCGGCGGCCAGCGCCAGCGTGTTGCCATCGGCCGGGCCATCGTCCGGGAGCCCAAGGTCCTGCTCATGGATGAGCCCCTCTCCAACCTGGACGCCAAGCTGCGGAACCAGATGAGAGCCGAGATCATCAAGCTGCGCCAGAAGATCGACACCACCTTCATGTACGTCACCCACGACCAGACCGAGGCCATGACCCTGGGCGACCGCATCGTCATCA